>JAIPBB010000043.1 GCA_021739805.1 Saprospiraceae bacterium
AAGCATTAAATGGAGTGTATGTTCGACAAGCACTGCTTGCATCAATTTTAGGATTAAAATGAATTATGAATTTTAAAGAATCGAACAATGGAAAATAAAAAAGAATTAAAAGTACAAGCAATTGAAAACGGCACTGTTATCGACCATATTCCACCAAAAAGTGTTTTTCGTGTAGTTAAAATTCTCAACCTTGAAAAATACGAAAACCAAATGTATTTGGGAACAAATCTCGATAGCCAGAAATATGGAAAAAAGGGAATCATCAAAATAAGAAACAGATATATTGACGTTGAAGAAACAAATAAAATTGCTCTTGTTGCTCCCTTAGCTACTATAATTGAAATCAAAGATTATGAAGTAACAAATAAAACTAATGTTACAATTCCTGATACCGTAAACAAGTTCATTAAATGCATAAATCCAAATTGTATAACTAACCAACAGGAGGTTGCAACAAAATTTGTAATTATTGATAAAGATGAATTGAAACTTCAATGTCATTATTGCGAAAAAATCACAACAAGGAAAAATATTGATTTTATTTAGAAATCAATTTGTATTTGAAAAATGAAACTCAAACTTACTTTATTTTTTGCTTCATTATTGTTCACTTTTATTTCAGAAGGACAGATTGACACAACTTATATAGCAAAAATGAAGGAATCAGATTATTACCAAAAGGTTCTGGGTTTTATACCTGAGACTAAAACAAGTCTGACTTACTTTTACAATAATCCAAATGGAGAAATAATTGACTCTATTAAATCCCCTGATGGATATTGGATTTGTGTTGTTATTGACAGCCAGATTGAAAATTGGGTAAGATTAAAATCTGTAGCATTTGATCCAGGACTAAAATCATTTCCTAAATTATCTAATTCATGGATTCCAATAAATGAGATTTGGATAAACCTTGCTAATGATTCAAGTTCTATTTATTTGAAACCAAATAAAAATTCAATAAAACAGACTGTCGGGTTTCATAGGGTTAATCTTATTGAAATAAATGGTAACTGGGCAAAAATTCAGTTTGAATCAAACGAAAAAAAGATAATTGGATGGATACATAAAGAAGATCAGTGTGGATTACCTTGGACGACTTGTAATTATTAGTTATTCTGGCTTAACACAAAATAATTAAAAGATAATATTAAACCATTTTTTTGCTTCATCTTGAAAGATTCCATTTCTTTATTGATAAAATATCAGTTTGGATTTTTCAAGCAAATTTCTATACATCATTAAAATCTTCATAATAAGCTTTTAGAATTATCGTTTACTAAAAAAACTTAATTCTGACCCAATGATGCAAAGAAGAATTTCTTTAACAATTATATTAAGTAGTATATTATTTACTACTTTTTTTTATAAACAAAATATTGGTTTGAACCTATTGCTTTTCGAAGTGATAGTATTTGTTTTACTATTCTATTTCAAAAGAATTAATCTAAATCATCAAACAAGTTTAATAGTGTTTGCAGGCACTTTACTTTCTGCATTTTTTGTTCTGATTAATAATTCTGATATTTCAATTGTCGTAAATCTTTTATCATTTCTGATTTTTATTGGTCTGATTTTGTATCCGCAATCAAGGTCTTTAATTAGCTCATTTGGAATTGGATTTTTAAATCTTTTTACTGCTCAAAGTGACTTTGTAACTTCATCAAACCAAACAATAGACCAGCGACCAAGGTTGAAAAAAATCCTAAAATATGTTAAAATTATATTTATTCCTATTCTAATAATTTTGCTATTCATTTTTATTTATAGGCTGGCAAATCCGATTTTTGAAAAACATCTGCTTGACTTCACACGGACTTTAAACCGTATTGTAAACTATATTTTTAGAAAATTAGATATTATAATGTTCCTTTTATTCTTGCTTGGGCTTTTATTTTCGAACTTCATATTCCTGGGAAAACCAAATAATAAAATCATCGAATTCGAACAATCAAGCAGCGATTTTCTTATTCGTAAAAGGAAGAAGCATTTCTCTAAATTCAAAAAACTTGCTCTTATTAACGAGTATAAAGCAGCAATTTTTCTACTATTTGTTTTGAATGCACTTATTCTCATTGTCAATATAATAGATATAAATTGGGTTTGGATAAACTTTGAATGGAATGGCAAATATTTAAAACAATTTGTGCATGAAGGAACTTATTTACTGATAGTTTCAATACTTATTTCCATTGGAATTACTTTATATTTCTTTAGAGGAAACCTGAATTTTTACAAAAAAAATAAGTTCCTAAAAATCCTTTCTTACATTTGGCTTTTTCAAAACGGAATATTGCTAATTTCAGTTGCTATTCGGAATTTCTGGTATATCTATTATTTTGCTTTAGCATACAAAAGAATTGGTGTATTTGTTTTTCTTCTTCTCACTTTAGTTGGAATAATTACCGTTTTACTAAAAATCAAAGACCAAAAAACCAGCTTTTTTCTTTTAAGAAAAAACACTATGGCTTTGTACATAATTCTTGTTGTAATGACATTTTTCAATTGGGACATTATCATTGCAAAATACAATATCAAACACTACGAAAGGTCATTTGTTCATCTCGATTTTCTGGCCGGCTTAAGTGAGAAAACTCTCCCCTATCTTGACTTAGATGACTCTAAGCTGGATGACATTGCATTAAGTCAAAAGGAACTTTTCACATTTAAAGAAAAGTTTATAACAACAGATGAATTCAAAGAAATAATAAAAAAACGCAAGCATAAATTCACCAAAAAATGGAACAAAACAAAATTCTTTTCGTGGAACTATGCCGATTATAAAGCATATCATAAGCTGAACAATAAAATTTCTGACAATCAGGAATAAGAGATGCACTAATTTCCATATCTTTGCCTAAAGGAAAATAATTTCCTTTAATATTATTCATTTCAAAAAAATCATTATGAAAAAATTAATCGCTTTTGGAATTATCATTTCAATGATATTTTCAGTTTCAGCATTTGCACAAAGACCAAAACAGGACAAAGGATTTTTCAAGGAATATGAACCAGGTTATTACCAAAATCATATTTTGAAAGATGTAAGAGCCGTTGAAGAAAACAAGACTGAAAAGAAAGTTGACAAGAAATTCCTTATGGATCAGTCGATGCTTAAATTGCCTAATAAATTAGAATTCTACAAAGACCATACTGTTTGGCATCAACCCTCAATTTCACAGGGAAATGGCGGAACATGCTGGTGTTTCTCAACAATTTCATTTTTTGAATCGGAAATTTATCGTCTTCATAAAAAAGAAATAAAACTTTCGGAAATGTATATTGTTTACTGGGAATATGTTGAAAAAGCAAGAAGGTTTATTCAGGAAAGAGGCAATTCTGCATTTTCAGAAGGCTCTGAAGCCAATGCAGTAACACGTATATTTAAAATGTATGGAGCAATGCCATGGAGTGTTTACAATGGTTTGAAAGATGGAAGGAAATTTCATTCGCATGCTGAAATGTTTAAAGAGATGAATACTTATCTTAAAACTTTAAAAACAAATAATGCCTGGAACGAAGAAGAAGCTCTGAAAACAATCAAAGCAATTATGAATCACTATATTGGTGAACCTCCAACTGAATTCATGGTTGATGGGAAAAAATATACTCCGAAAACCTATTTAAAAGACGATATTAAAATTATTCCCGATGATTACGTTGATGTAACTTCTTACTTACAAGAACCTTACTGGAAACAAGTCGAATATAAAGTACCGGATAACTGGTGGCATAGCGAAGATTATTATAATGTTCCTCTTGAACTTTACACAAGCATAATAAAAAAATCTTTAAACAAAGGTTATTCGGTTTGCATTGGCGGAGATGTTTCAGAAGCAGGCTTTTCTCGTGAAACAAATGTTGCATTAATTCCAAAATTCGATATTCCATCAGAATATATTGATGAAAATGCAAGACAGTTCAGGTTTTCAAACAATACTACTACTGACGACCACGGAATGCACATTGTTGGCTTTTATGTTGACGAACAAGGCGAAACATGGTATTTAGTTAAAGACTCGAGTTCAGGCTCAAGAAACAATGATGAAAACGCACCTGAATTCGGTTATTACTTTTTCCACGAAGATTATGTGAAACTTAAAATGATGGACTTTATGGTTCACAAAGATATGTTTAAGGATTTGTTTGAGAAGTTTAAGTAGGAAGGCGGTTTTCGGTAATCCTACGGACTTGCTTCGCTTCGTCGGTAATCGGTTCGGTAATTAGTTATCAGAACATGAGAGTGGGTGAAGGGGAGCTACGAGAAACAAGTAACAAGAAACGAGAAACAATGAAAGCAATGATTTTTGCGGCTGGGTTGGGAACACGCTTACAGCCAATCACAAATAATATACCTAAGGCCTTAGTCGAACTAAAGGGAACTCCCCTACTTGAAATTGTTATAAAAAAACTTATTTCTTTTGGTTTTGATGAAATCATTGTGAACGTTCATCATTTTGCTGATTTGGTTACTGATTTTTTGAAAACTAAAAACAATTTCGGAATTAAAATTGAAATTTCTTATGAGCAAGATTTGCTTCTTGACACAGGAGGTGGCTTAAAAAAAGCAAGCTGGTTTTTCAACGATAGTAAACCCTTTTTGGTTTATAATGTCGATGTTTTATCGGATATTGATTTGCAGGATTTTTATAATTTTCATATCCAGTCTAAGTCTCTGGCAACTCTGGCAGTAAGAAACAGAGAAACTTCGCGCTATCTTTTATTCAATAAAGAAAACATTTTATGTGGATGGAAAAATATTAAAACCGGTGAAATAATTTTAGCACGATCAAATGAAAAAAATTTAACTCCGATTGCTTTTAGTGGAATTCAAATTATCGACCCGAAGATTTTTAAATTTATAAATCAAGATGGTAAGTTTTCAATAATAAATTCGTATCTTGAGCTGGCAAAAAAACATAAGATTAGTGCTTACAACCACGATGATACAATCTGGATGGATTTAGGCAAAATAGAAAATTTAATTGAAGCGGAGAAACTGATTGATAAAATTTTATGACTAAAATCAAAAAAACAGAAATCTTAATTATCCTGGGTCTATTAGTTTTAGTTGCTCCCTTTTTCTTTTTATCATTTTATTGTCATCCTTCGGCTGATGATTTTATTTTTTCAGCAACAGTAAAAAATCACAACTTTTGGGAATATCAACAATTAGCCTACAACAGTTGGGGTGGTAGGTATTTTGGAACCTTTATAGTAAGCATAAATCCTTTATGTCTCGATTGGATGTTTGGCTATAAATTAGTTCCTATAGTATTATTTGTTCTACTTTATTTTTCAATTTATTTTCTATTCAAGATGTTGTTGGAAAATAATTTTCAAAGTAGAACAATCCATTTAATCTCTCTTATTTTCTATGTCCTTTATTTGAATGTAATGCCTTCAACTGCAGAAGGTTTTTACTGGCTAACGGGGGCATTAGGTTATACTTTTGCTAACATTATTTTACTTTTTTGTGTGGCATTATTAATTAAACTAAATTCAATAATCAAAAGAATTCATAAGATTCTATATTTTATCCTGGCATTGATTTTATCGCTTTTTGTAGTTGGAGCAAACGAAATCAGTATGATGGTGTTATTTGAAATAATTGGATTAATCCTAATTTATGATTTTATAATAAATAGAGAAATAAATATAACTTATTTCGTGATTTTAGCATTTACTCTTGCTGCTGCATTTATTGTTTTCTATGCTCCCGGTACTCAATCAAAATTAAATAATTTACCAAATCATTTTAATCTCGGATTTTCAATTGTTAAGTCAGTTGAGCTTAGTTTTATGATTATTGGCTTCAATTTACAAAGCTTTCCGTTTATTATTGTTTCGTTAATATTTATTCCATTCGCAAATAGCCTATCGAAATCAAATAACACCCTAGGAAAAATTGGAGAAATCTCTCCTTACATTTCAATACCAATTTCTTTTGCAATTATCTTTAGTTTGTATTTTGTTGCATATTTTAGTCTGGGGAACAATCCAGCCTGGCGTGTTCATAATAATATTTCCTTAGTGTTTATTATTTTATGGTTTCTAAATATTTTGATAATTGTAAAATTTTTCAAGAATAAAAACTACTCAGTTCCTCCAACACCTCAATATTTAACAACTTTGCTTATTGTAATAGCTTTCCTTTTTACTTTTATCGATTTCCATATCAAAGACCCAAAAGAGGGAATAAAATTTAAAGGAAATATTGCTCATGCTTATTATGATTTAATTTTTAAAGCTCCGGCTTATAACAAAGAAATTAATACACGATATTTGCTTATTCAAAAAGCTAAAAAAGAAAATTCAAACTCTCTGGAAGTAGAAAAAATAAAAAATATACCACAAACAATTATTTATCAGGATATAACTGAAGATGCGGAGAATTGGATGAATGCTGGAATGGCAAATTATTATGGGATTAAGGCGATAAAGGTGAAGGCTGAGGATTAGGCAGTGGGCTGTTGACAAATTGAGCATGGGAGCATGAGAACTTGAGAGCATGAGTGTCTTGTCCTGAAATAAGTTTACATAAATTGAATATTGAATATCGAACATCGAATAATGAATAATGAAGTTAGCATTAGCAAAAGGTTACAATCAGTCTATTCAAAGCGTCATTGCGATGGAGGAACAACTGAAGCAATCCAATAATTGAGCATAGAAGATTAAGAAACAGATTGCTTCGCTTTACTTCGACTTCGCTCAGCACAGGCAGCTCGCAATGACGTTAAAAGGTCAAATGACAAGAAACGAGTAACAAGAAACGAGTAACGAGAAAAACCATGCAGCCATTTTTAAATAAAACAGCAAAATATTTATTTGAGAAGTTCCAAGACGGAATTTCTGATATTTGCATTGTTTTACCTAGTCGCAGGGGAAGTCTTTTCTTTAAAAAGTATTTGGCTGATAAAATCGAAAAGCCAATTTGGTCACCGACAATTTTTTCCATTGAAGACTTTATTTCAGAAATTTCAGAACTTCAAATTATCGACCCAATCACTTTGCTTTTTGAATCTTACAAAGCATATAAAAACATTGAAGGTAAAAATGCTCAGGACTTCGAAACCTTCATTAATTGGGGAAGCATTCTTTTGCACGACTTCAATGAACTTGACCTTTACCTGGTTAATCCTGATGATATTTTCAGCTATTTAAACGAAGTTAAAGCTCTCGAAAAATGGAATTTAAATGGTAAACCATTATCAGAACTCGAACTCAATTATCTAAAATTCTATAATTCATTAGGGAAATATTATAAAGAATTATCAACTCAGCTCCTTTCAAAAAATCAAGCATATCAAGGATTAGCTTACAGAAAGGTAGCGGAAGAAATTGAAGATAAAGCAGAGAGTTTGAAATGGTCTAAAATTATTTTTGTTGGTTTCAATGCTTTGACTTCTGCCGAAGAATGGATTATCAAAGTTCTTGAAAGCTCAGGCAAAGCTGAAATTTTATGGGATACTGATAAATATTATCATGAAGACCCTAAACAGGAAGCAGGACGATTTCTTAGAAAATATTTAAAGAATAAACCAAAAGACAAAATCAACTGGATTGAAAATGGTTTTGCCGATTCGGAAAAAGAAATTAAAATTATCGGTGTTCCTAAAAATGTCGGACAAACAAAATTGGCTGGGCAAATTTTAAAGGATGAATATGATTCCACAAAACCCGAAAGTTTTGCCATTGTTTTGGCAGATGAAAATCTTTTGACTCCCCTACTCAACTCTATTCCCGAAAATATTGAAGAGTTCAATGTTACCATGGGTTTGCCATTGAAACTCACTCCGGCTTACGATTTCTTTAATTCACTTTTCATGCTTCATCTAAATGCTGAAAAGCTTAAGAATATTTCTGCAAAGAATAATGATAAAAATTTAATTCCACGCTTTTATCATAAAGACATTACAAAGCTTCTATCTCATTCCTTCCTACAGAAAACTTTCAATTCTTTCGATAATGATACAGACTTTATTAGCGAATTAATTAACAACATTAAAAAGCTCAATAAATCATTCTTTAATTATGATGAATTAAAATCATTGCTAAATTCCGATGAAAAAAGAGCTATCGGATTAATTGATTCACTTTTCAATAATTGGAAAAATCCATTTGAAATCTTTGAAAAATTAGTAAATCTAATTTCAATAATTAGGGATTCGTTAATAGAAACGAGCAAAAAAAACTCAACACATCTAAAAATTGAGCTTGAATATCTTTATACATTTTCGAAAATCTTTAAACGCTTAAAATCACTTAGTGAAGAGTTTGAAGGCTTCGATAATCTTAAAACTCTAAACACCATATTTAACCAGATTGTTCGAACTTCGACCCTACCCTTTTACGGTGAGCCTCTAAAAGGATTGCAGGTGATGGGAATGCTTGAAACCCGAACTCTGGATTTTGATAAAATCGTTTTATTGTCGGCAAACGAAGGACTTTTGCCTTCAGCTAAGTCAGCAAATACATTTATTCCTTACGACATTAAACGTGAGTTTAAAATCCCGACTCACAGAGAAAAAGATGCAGTTTTCGCCTATCATTTTTACAGGCTTTTACAGCGAACAAAACAAGCCTACATACTTTATAATACTGAAGCTGACCAATTGGGTGGTGGCGACAAAAGTCGTTTTATCACCCAGATTATTCATGAACTTCCAACCTATAATCCAAAAATAAAAATCACTGAACAAATACTAAGTGTTCCGCCCGTTAAGGATAAAACCGACTATTCAATTAAAATTGAGAAAACCGAAGAAGTTCTTGAAAAGCTGAAAGAAAAGGCAAAATCCGGTTTTTCACCAAGCTCACTCAATGCTTACAGAAATTGCTCTTTGCGTTTTTATTTTCAGCAAATTGCAGGACTCAAAGAAATCGAAGAAGTTGAAGAAACCATTGATGCTGCAACACTTGGTACTGTAGTTCATGAAGTTCTGATGGAACTTTATACTCCATATAAAAACAAGGTTTTAAGTCAGGATATTATTAAAACAATGATTCCGCAGATTGAAAGCAAAGTGCAAATAGCTTTTAAAAAGGAGTATAAAAGTGGGGATGTGAATTATGGTAAAAATTTATTAATTCTGAAAGTTGCGAACTCATTTATTAAAAATTTCCTTGCAGCAGAGATGAAATATTTAGCTGAACTTGAAAAGGAAAATAAGAACTATACAATTTTGCATCTCGAAGAAGCCGTTGAATTTGATTTAAATGAGAATATTAAACTAAAAGGATTTATCGACAGAATTGATAAAGTAGATGATGTTCTAAGGATTATTGATTACAAAACTGGCAAAACCGAGCAGAAAGAATTAACAATAAAAAATTGGGAAGATTTGATTTTTGAAAGCAAACACGACAAAGCTTTCCAATTACTCACTTATGCATATTTAATTCAAAAATCCGTACTTAAAACCAAAAATATTGAATCCGGCATAATTTCATTCCGTAACCTTGGTAGTGGTTTTATGAAAGTTATAGCTCCATCAGGTGAATCAATCACAACCGAAGACTTAAACGAATTTGAAATTATTCTCAAAAATCTGATTGACGAAATTCTGGATAAAGAAATTCCTTTCTCCCAAACCGAAGAAGCTGATAATTGTGAGTATTGTGCGTTTAGGGGGATTTGTTATAGGTAAGCTTTTAAATTATCCATTTATTAAAATATTTATTTTGAAAGCTATTATTTTGCATAATTTTGAAAAAAAACAAAAATTAATTACTTTTGAATAAAAAAATTAGGATATGAGTACAATTGAACTCCGACATTTGATAATAAAATATTTATCTCAAATTGATGATATTTCTTTTTTAAAAGCAATAAAGACAATTATTGAATCGAAAGCAGCCGGAGAGTTTTATGAGCTTTCTGAATATCAGAAGAAGCGTATTGAGTCAGGAAGGGAACAACTTAAAAACGGACAGACAATATCTCATAATTCTATTAACAAAGAGATAGACCAATGGTTAAATTCAAAGTAGAATGGTCAGTTGAAGCCCGACTTGATTTACTTGACCAACTTGAATATTACAATCAAAGAAACAAGACCACTACATACAGCAGAAAATTATACACCAAAATTAATAAAAGCATCAATCTGATTTCCAAAAATCCAAAGCTTGGAATAAAAACTGACATTGATACAGTAAGAGCATTGATTACAGACAATTATCAAATAATTTATGAAATATTCGAAAAGCAAATACTAATAGTTATGGTATGGGATTGTCGCAGGAATCCTGATGACAAAGTAATAGATAGACATAGAAAACATCAATAATGGACCACAACAATGATAATTGTGAGTATTGTGCGTTTATGGGGATTTGTTATAGGTAAAATAAATTTGGAAATATATTTGAGAATTATTTTTTAATCCCTTAAATTGTTTTAATTTTAGTTAAAGTTGTATTTTTTTAAAAACATGACGATATGGAACTGATTCAGTTATATAGAAAATTAAATTATTTGCCGACTGATTTAAAATCAGAAGTAAATGACTTTATAGATTTTCTGTTAAGTAAAAGGAAAAAGGAGATTAAGAAAAAGACACCTATATTTGGATGTGCAAAAGGTCAGATTTATATATCTCCTGATTTTGATGAGCCATTAGACGATTTTAAAGAATATATGTAATGGACTTATTGCTTGATACACATTCATTGATATGGTTTCTAAATGGAGACAAAAAGTTATCTGATAAGGCAAAATCCGCAATTGAAGACCATCGCTAGTGCACGAATCCTTTCCTGTTCTATTTTGGATATGAAGCTGATGCAGTTATATTGAAAATTAAATTATTCCTAATCCGAAAATAATATACCCGTAAAGGTACACTCCAAATATTAATCAATTATTTATACCCTTTCGGGTAGAAATTAAATTATAAACCTAAAATTACCAACCTCTAAATTTTAAATTCTATCCATTTGAAACAGTATATTTAATATCTTAGTGGTTCAAACCAATAATAATTAACCTTTATTTTGAATAAGTGTACCTATGAAAAAATCTCAAATTAAAGAAATCCTTGTTCCTGTGATGATTTCGGTTTTACTGTTCGTTTTAATTATCGCTTGTAGGCAAACGGATACCGATTCAAGTATTGAAAATGAAAACCTAAAAAGTAATATGGAGTATATTTCAAAACCATTTGCTCGTTACTGGTGGTTTGCCTCGGAAATTCAAAAAGAAGATGTTAAATACAATCTTGACTGGTTAAAGAAAAATGGTTTTGGAGGAATTGAAATTGCTTGGGTTTATCCGCTTAATGCAATGGATAAAAGCTTAGACACTTCATACACTCCTCGTTATACATGGTTAGGTTCACAGTGGCAACAAATAGTAAACTACACTATTTTATATGCTGATAGTATTGGACTTGGCTGTGATATGACCATGGGTACACTTTGGCCCGTTGGAGATTCTCATGTGAGTTTTGAACAGGCGACACAAATATACGGTCAGGAAGAAAGACAGAAAATTTCACGTTCATGGGAATATCCGGTGCAAGGATATGTTGTTGACCATTTAAATCCTGAAAACTATCTGAAATATTTCAAACGTATTATCGACTCATTTCCTCAACCAAAAATCAATTTACCTCAATCATATTTTGTTGACAGTTGGGAGGTCGAAACTAAACACATTTGGGCAGATGGTTTTGAAAAGGATTTTCAAAACAAATTCGGATATGACATACGTCCTTTTATGGACTCTATATACGAAACAAAATATCAGCATCAACTCTACGATTATATGAAACTGATTTCATCGAAAGTAATTGGGTTTTATAAAAATTTTGATAGTATTCTAAATGATAGAAATATTTTTTCGAGAGGTCAATGCTCCGGAGCACCCTGTGATCTTATTTCAGCTTATGCTTATCTGGATATTCCCGAAGGCGAATCAATGTTGTATGAACCCGAATATAACAGCATACCGGCTTCTTCCGCTGCCCTTGGAAGCAAAAAAGTTGTCAGTGCCGAAACATTTACTTGTTTATATGGATGGCCAAGAAATCACATTCGGGAAGAACAAACAGCAGATTTGAAACTGGTTGCTGATGCTTTATTTGCTAATGGAGTTAATCATATTGTCTGGCATGGAAAAGCTCATAATCATAAAAACCAGGATACCACAAGATTTTATGCCAGTGTTCATATCGGGAAAGATGGTAGCCTGGCTGCAGAATTACCGGCATTTAACAAATATCTAAGTACTATTTCTGAATATATGAAAAAGGGCAATACATACACTGATGTTGCTGTTTATTTGCCAACAGAAGATTCATGGATAAAAGGAATTATGCCAAAAGAAAAGCAGTTTATATGGGCATGGGGATATTACGAAATGCGTTATGTATATTTCCCTGAAGAAGTGAAGGGTCATCATCCTATCTGGATAAATAAAGAATTTTTAGAAAAAGCTCAATACATAAATAATAAAATCAAAGTTGGAGATATTAGCTTTAATTCTTTATACTTTGATGTTCATTACCTTGATTATGAAGTTTTAGTAAAGATGCTTGAACTTGCCAAAAAAGGTGCACCAATTAGCTTGAAACAAACTCCTTTGGAAGCTGGAGTAAAAAAACATTTAAACTGGAATACAATTTTGGATAAACTTTACTCACTCCCCAATGTTTCAAAAAGTTTCTCTCCTAAAAACCTACCATTAATAGAAGGCAATGAGCTACCTTCTTTTTGGGCAAGAGAATTTAACAATAGCTTATACATTTTTTTCGCTAATCCTAAATCTAAGCATTTGGCTTTTCCTCTTGAATATGGACAATCCTATATTCAGGACACACTGGTTTATGATATTAATATTAATTACCATGGAAAAACATATAGTCAAAAGCTAATTTTTAAACCTTATGCTTCACTTTTGTTTAAAGTCGAAAATGATATGTTACAGCAAATTGATATTGAATTTATACCTAAAACTCCTGAAGTGAACACACTAACTGAAGATATTAAAAAGCCATGGTTGGTTCCATAAATTTATAAAGTTTTTTTATTGGGATTGAAACTTCAAACCATAGTTTTTTAATAATATCTATTTGAAACATTGTGTAATATTTATAGATGCAATAAAGCTTTATTGGATTTGAAGGTATTAATAATTCTTATTAATCAGAAGAGAAGTCAACTACCGAGGAATCCTCGATAGTTCAATAAGAATTATAAAGAAGAGTAAAAAATAAAATTTGAATTTGTTATTTAATGTTTTATTAGCTTTGTAAAAAAAGCTAATATGAATAATTCTCAAATAGAAATATATCAGCTTGAAAACGGAAAGACTGAAATTAAGGTTCAATTAGAAAATGAATCTGTTTGGTTAAGTTTAAATCAAATGGTAGATTTATTTGACCGTGATAAATCTGTTATATCAAGGCATTTAAATAATGTATTCAAAGAAAATGAGTTATCGAAAGAAGCAACTGTTGCAAAAATTGCAACAGTTCAATATGAAGGAGAAAGGAAAGTTGAAAGAATTATAGAACATTTTAATCTTGATGTTATTATATCCGTTGGATATAGAATTAAATCTCAAAGGGGAACACAATTTAGAATTTGGGCAAATAAAGTTTTAAAAGAGTACTTGATAAAAGGTTATTCATTAAATGAAAAACGTTTAACACAACAAAACGAACAACTAAAAGAATTACAAGAGTCAGTAAAAATGCTTGGAAGTGTATTAAATTATAAAGCTCTAACAAATGATGAAAGTGTTGGTTTATTAAAAATAATTTCAGACTATGCTTATGCACTGGATATTTTAGACCAATACGACTATCAAAGACTAGAAATAAAAGATACATCAGGAAAAGAAATCTACCAATTGACTTATGAAGAAGCAATAAGCCAAATAAAGTTAGTGAAAAAAGCACAAGGCAATAGCGATTTGTTCGGACGTGAAAAAGATGAGTCATTTAAAAGTTCGATAAGTACTATTTATCAAACATTTGAAGGTATTGATCTGTATCCTAGTATCGAAGAAAAAGCAGCAAATTTGCTCTATTTTATTACTAAAAATCATTCATTTACAGATGGAAATAAGCGAATAGCCGCATTTCTGTTTCTGTATTTCCTAGAAAAAAATAAAATTCTATTTGATAAAAAGGGAAATAAAAGAATTGCTGACAATACATTAGTTGCATTGACATTAATGATTGCTGTTAGCAAACCTGACGAAAAAGATATTATGACAAAAGTGATTGTAAATTTGATTAATAAAAACAACTAGCTGAGGTCAACAATAGAAAATCATCCATCCCCATTAAAAAATCATAAACCTTAAAGTTTCAAATAATATCCTTTTGAAACATTATATTTAATATCTTAGTGGGATTAATAAACAAACCCAGCTTAGCAGTAATAAATAGAAATGAGAATACTAATATTAACACTATTGATGTCAGGAATCGTTTTCGGCTGCAAAACGAAAAACGAACAAAAAGAAGACACTTCAAGACAAGTAGAGTCATATTTAACACCGGATAAGATAGAAGCATCAAGTGCTCATGTTTCAGAAAGTGTTATTCTGGACACAACAAACCTGATTAAAAATTTGAATGAATTTATCCCGACTATTACCAAGTTACCCCACTCATTTACATGTAAATTGGAGTCATTGGAATACGATTCTACCCACTTTTCATATTACTATAATCTTTTTACAGATTCCACTATTTTAATTTCCTATACATTTGAATGTGGAGACTATTTTAAAAATATCAAGGTGATTGAAGCCTTATATACCGATTTCCAAAACTCACAGAGAGTGTTTTCTGAATTAAAGGACATAAGTAATACAGGACACTTTTGCTTAACAAAAGCAAATGACTATTTAGTAAGCTTTGAAGATAGAATCTATTGGTTAAATGGGAGTTGCTACTATCCTTATTATAATTTCCAAAGAATCGAAAAAATATTTCTTAATTCACTGACTAGTAACTCAATAAATGACTCAATTAAATGTAAATGTGGGGGTCAAAATATGACTAACAAATAAAAACTGCCACAAAAAAAACAAAAAATCAAATACACAAATAAATCCATGAAAAACACCCTCCTACTTATAATTTTAATAGCAATACAAATAACAACTTTCTCACAAGCTGTTTATGAAGATGAAAGATATGTTCCTGAAACAGATTCTCTTGTCTTAGAAAAATTAGCTCAATGGCAGGATTTTAAATTTGGATTACTTATGCATTGGGGAACTTACAGTCAATGGGGAATAGTTGAATCCTGGTCATTATGCCCCGAAGAATATGGTTGGTGTGAACGGAAGAAAGGCTCTAATCCTGATGATTATTTTACATATAAGAAAGAATATGAAGCCTTAAAAACAACTTTTAACCCTGTGAAGTTTGCACCCAAAAAATGGGCAGATGCTGCAAAAAATGCAGGTATGAAATATGTGGTTTTCACAACTAAACATCATGATGGCTTTTGCATGTTTGATTCAAAATATACTGATTATAAAATCACTGCTCCTGATTGCCCTTTTTCTGTTAATCCAAAATCTAATATTACCAAAGAAATATTCAATGCCTTTCGAAAAGAAGATATGTGGGTTGGAGCCTATTTTTCAAAACCCGACTGGAATATCCCCTATTATTGGGATCCAAAATATCCACCACGCGACAGAAATGTAAATTATGAACCGGAAGCAAATCCTGAGCAATGGAATAAATATATTGAATTCACTCATAATCAAATATTAGAATTACTAACAAACTATGGCAAAGTTGATATTTTATGGTTAGATGGTGGCTGGGTAGCTAAAGCACAAAAATCAGAAATCACATCATGGTATGACAGACAATTGAAAGAAGCGGAAAATGGATATTTAAAACGGCGGGTTATTAATCAGGATATTGATATGGATGGGCTTGTTATCAAAGCACGAAAAAAGCAGCCCGGACTTATTATTGTTGACCGAGCAGTTCATGGAAAAAACCAAAATTACCTTACTCCCGAAAATCGTATTCCTGAAAAAGAACTGCCCTACCCCTGGGAATCCTGTATTATTTCAGGTGGTGGCTGGGCGCACACCAAAGATGCAAAATATATGAGCGGCAGAGAAGGCATTCAAATCTTAGTTGACATTGTTGCAAAAGGAGGAAATTTATTATTGAATATTGCACCAACACCTGAAGGAGAATGGCAAAAGGGTGCTTACGATTTATTAGAAGAATATGGCAAATGGATGAAAATAAATAGCGAAGGAATCTATAACTCAAAAGTTCTTAAACCTTATAAAGAAAACAATATTTGCATGAGCCAACAAAAAAATGGAAATGCTTATTTTTTCTATATGTGTAAAGAGAATGAATCTACAATGCCATCAGAAATAATCATTACTTCACAGCAACCAAAAAAAGGAAGTAAGGTGATGCTGCTAGGTTACGAAAAGCCACTTAAATGGGAAAAGCTTGAAAGTGGATTTAAAGTTATAATTCCTGAAGCATTACGACAAAATCCACCTTGCAATTATGTTTGGACGATAAAGGTTGAGGAGATTTTAAATAATTAAGAAATTAGAAATTAGATGAAAATACCCAAGAAAATATATAGATTAAATAAGAAACTTAAAAAGGCTTCTAAAAAGCTTGGGCGATATGAAGAATTTGGAGATTCCAGAGATATGTTTTTAAAGTTTAAAAATCGTCAAATAAAAATCAATAATAAAATCAACGAATTATTAGTACCAATTTTAGAAAACGAAAATCAAGAATTTCTAAAAATAGCAGATGAAAATTATTCTTTACTAATTACGAAAAAATTCAAATTTAAAATTACTGCCAATGGATTAGCTATGTATGGTTCTTATACTGATTATATGGAAGGAAGATTAAATGCAAATGGACACATTTACTGCGAATCAAAAAAAACTAATTTCCCATATCCTTTTTCTTCATATAAATACCCAAAAAGGATGGAAGGTTTTATTGATTGTTTAGGAAATGTTTCGCTGGAAACAGTTAAAACAGGAGCTGCATTCATAAAAAGACTTCCGGTTTTATTTGATAGTGTTATTGAGCCGGATGGTTACATTAAAATATTTACTACTGAACGAGAAGGAGATTTTCTAACCGGTGGTGATATGTATATTTCAAATATTATAGGAAATCCTTTTTATCATAGAGAAAAAGACAGAGAAACATTTAATTCAAATAGAAATAAGTTGTTGAGTATTTTGAATAAATTTAGAGATTCTAATAACATTATGACAGTAAATAAAAAATAATAACTATAAGCCATAAAATGAAAACAATCGGATTAATAGGCGGAATGAGTTGGGAATCATCAATTGTGTATTATGAACTAATAAATAAAAAAGTTCATGAATTGTTGGGTGGTCATCATTCTTGTAAAAATGTTATGTACACTGTGGATTTTGATAATATAGTAAAGCTACAACATGAAGACAAGTGGGAAGAGCTTGATGTGATTATGGCTGATGCAGCATTAAGGCTTGAAAAGGCAGGTGCTGATATAGTAGTTTTATGCACCAATACCATGCATTTATGTAGTGAAGCAATTAAAGAAAAAATCTCAATACCATTTCTTCACATTGCCGAAGCTGTTGGATTGGAAATCACAAATCGTACTATTAAAAAAGTTGCCCTTCTCGGAACAAAATTTACAATGGAAAAAGATTTCTACAAAAATGTTCTAGCCGAAAAATTTGATATTGAAGTTATTATACCAAATGAACAGCAAAGAGAAATTATTCATAAAATAATTTATGGCGAGCTGGTACACGGACTGATAAAAGATAATTCAAGAGAAGAGTATAAAACAGTAATTAAAAATCTTGAAAACCGTGGTGCTGAGGGTGTAATTTTAGGATGCACGGAAATTCCTTTGTTAATTTCTGATTCTGATGTGAATATTCTAACATTTGACACCACAAGAATTCACGCTGAAAAAGCTGTTGAATGGGCTTTGAATTCTGATAAATGGCGAGATTAAAAAATTAAAATTTATAAATTTTTAAAATAAAACATTGGCAAGGTAATCAATTCAATTATTTTTCTTATATTACACTCACTTTTGTATAAACAATAATTGTTATGATAAATCCACATAAAATCCTTATTTTCCTAGTGTTTTTCATGGTTTTTAATCTTTATAGTTTTTCCCAAAAAAGACAATTAAGAGCTAATTCAACTACAGATAAAAGCACTTTTGCAGAGAAATGCCTTCCTCCTTCTGCTCATTCAGTTCTGGATATTAATAATGTTAGTGCCAGAATAAATTCAGGTGCACAACATTGGTGGGACAAACAAGGAAATGCTAATTATGAAATACCCAAAGGCTCCGGAATTAATTCTCTTTTTTCCGGTTCGATATGGATAGGCGGAAAAGATATAAACGGCCAAATAAAAGTTGCCGGAGAAAATTATGGTGGTAATGGAACGGATTTCTATTCAGGACCTTTGGCAAAGGGTACAGCCACAACTGATGGAAAAACATGCAATGAGTATGATAAAGTTTATAAAATTAACAAATCGGAAGTTATTGATTTTGTAAGTTGGTGGAATAATCCGGCTTTATATCCCGATTATAAAATTCCTGAATCAATAAAAAACTGGCCTGCACATGGAGACATCACCAAAAATGAATCTTATTATTTAGCACCATTTTTTGATAATAATTCTGATGGTGACTATAATCCTGCCGATGGTGATTATCCATATTTTAATCTTAATAATCAAACAATTAATCCAATGGACCCTTCTTATGAAGGAAATGGATTTCTTGCTGACCAAATTCTAAAAGGCGACCAATCATTATGGTGGATTTTTAATGATGCCGGAAATACACATGGCGAAAGTGGTGGCTCTCCCATAGGAATTGAAGTCAGGGCACAAGCTTATGCTTACCAGACAAATGATGAGTTAAACAATATGACTTTTTATTCTTATGAAATTATAAACAGGTCAACTAACAAATTAAATGATTCATGGTTTGGATTTTTTATTGATGGAGATTTAGGTTACCCTTATGATGATTTTATGGCATCAGATGTAAGTCGTGGAATGGGCTATTTTTATAATGGAGATAATAATGATGAAAATGGTAATGGCAGCCTAGGTTATGGAAGCCAACCACCGGCTATTGGAATTGACTTTTATCAGGGACCATATATGGATGCTGACGGGATTGATAATCCAAATTTTAATTCAACAGGAACACAAATTTGTGATGTTAATATAACAGGACAAAACTTTGGAGATGGGATAATTGATAATGAAAGATATGGAATGAGAAAGTTTATGACTACGATGAAAGGACCAGCTCTACCAATTGGGACACCCTATTCAGATTCTCAGTTTTATTGCCTTTTACGTGGATTATTTTTTGATAATTCACCACTCATGTATGGTGGAAATGGTATTCCTAACGGTAGTCCTCCTCCATATGGCCCGGCATGCAGTTTTATGTTTCCCGGTGATTCAGACCCTTGTTTATGGAATACAAATGGCTTACAACCAAATGGTCCTGTTTACTGGTCGGAAGAAACAGCAGGTAATGTTCCTTATGACAGAAGATTTATGGCTTCAACCGGACCTTTTACACTTGAAGCCGGTGGAGTAAATTATATAACTTTCGGAATTCCCTGGGCTCAGGCAAACAATAGATTAGCTTCCGTTGAGCTACTTAAAATGCTTGATGATAAAGTTCAAAGACTTTTCGATAAGGGATTTAAAATTATTGAAGGTCCTGCCGCTCCTGAACTTATTGTCAGAGAAATGGAAAACGAATTGATTTTTTATCTTACAAACCGTAAAATTTCTAATAACTACAGTGAAGAATATATTGATTGGGATCCAGGCATTATTTCACCTGATTCATTACCGCAATCTTCAAGATATGATTCTCTATACAGATTTGAAGGTTACCAGGTTTTTCAGCTTAAAAATAAAGATGTTGATATTGACGATTTAGAAAATCCTGATAAAGCAAGATTAGTTTTTCAATGCGATATTGAAAATTATTATACAGGAGGACAGCCAATTAGCCGATTAATAAATTATGAATATTCCGAAGATTTAACACTGGAAGTTCCTGTTGAAAAAGTTGATGGAGAAAATGCCGGAATTTCTCATTCTTTCAAAATCACCAAAGATAAATTCTCATCAAACGAAGCTAAACTTGTGAATTTTAAAAGATATTATTATATAGCAGTTGCTTATGCTTATAATGAATACGCTAAATACACACCAAATGTAAATAATGGAATAGGTCAGAAAAGGCCATATTTGCGAAGTAAAAGTTCAGTGGAAGGTGGAAAAGTTATGGTCGTAACAGCAATTCCGCATAATACATCTTCAGCAGGATTAGTTCATAAATCTCTTTATGGTCACGCCCCGAAAATAACACGAATTGAAGGCAACGGCAATGGTGGCAATGTGTTGGATTTAACACAAGCATCAATCGACACTATTCTTTCAAATCCAAATCACATTGCAATTAATCCAGAATATTTGGGTTCAAAAGGACCAATTGATGTGAAAATCATTGACCCATTAAATGTAAAAAATGGAAATTATATATTGAAATTTAATACAATAGCAAACAATATTGACTCAGCCACATGGACACTTATAAATGAAGAAACCAATGAGCAATGGGAATCGGAAAAAGCTATAAATATTTCCAACGAACAATTAATACTAGATTTAGGAATTTCAATAACAATAAAACAAACTTCAAATCCGGGAAATCCGGAAATAAACAATAATGGATTTTTAGAATCCAGTATTGATTTTTCAGACCCAGAAAAAAAATGGTTAAGTGGAGTTAAAGATGTTGATGAATCAAGCCCATTAAACTGGATTCGCTCAGGAACGCTTGAAGATAATATGGAATCAGCAAATAGTGATTATAAGAATGGTAGTGATTGGGTTGACCCTGAAGAAAATT
>JAIPBB010000044.1 GCA_021739805.1 Saprospiraceae bacterium
GTGGATAATCCTATCTAAGATACTGAATATCAGATTATTAAAAACATTTTTCTGTATAAGTTATCACCAAAGTTATTAACATATATTGTTGATTATTAATTATTTATATAGCTTTTTAGCTTTTTTGTCATGTACTAAGCATTTATGATTAAATATTTAATTTCATTTCTTTTTGTTTTTTCGTTTGTTCATGGAATAAGCCAAAATATTATCACTTTAAAATCTGAAAATGCTGATTGCTTTAATGCGATTTTAATTAAAGACAGTGTTTTTGAAACTACAAATTCTCCTTTAGGTTTTGGGTCTAAAATGGAAATTCAAGGCAGCAAAACAAGTTTATACAAATTTGAAAAAGAACATAATACAGTTTGGTATAAAATCATTCCTGAAACCAGTTGTAAACTTAGCTTAGATATAATTCCACAAAGCCTTGATGATGATTATGACTTTATCTTATATAAATCTTCAGGAGGTGATTTTTGCAACCAACTTCTTAATAAAGAAATTAAACCTTTAAGGACAAATATCTCAAGAAACGACAAGCAAATCGATAGCAAAACAGGGCTTTCAGATAATGGAAAATCAGCTTTTGTAAAATCGGGTCCGGGAAATTCTTATAGTCTTCCGCTTGATGTTGTTGCCGGAGAAATCTATTATTTGATTCTAGATAATGTTTATGAAAACGGTCAAAGTCATACAATTCATCTTCATTATTCTAACTGCAAACAGGATAAAATTTCTTATGAACTTGAGGAACTGACAACCGATGAGAATAACATAAAAATCAATATTAATGTTATTGACAAAAAAACAAAGGAACTATTGAATGCAGATATTGAAGTAAAAGGACTTTATTCAAAGGAAGAAGATGAAGCAATATTTTTGAGTAAAAATAAAAGCAGTTGTTTTTTTTCTTCTCCAAAAAATGAAAAATTTGAATTAACGGTAAAAGCTCCCGGGTATTTCAATCAATCTCAACGATTTAATTCCAGAACGGATGAAGAAATCATTAATTTTAATATTGAACTTGAAAAAATTGAAGCAGGAGGAAAATTAATTATTAATGAATTGTATTTCCATGGTGCAAGTGCCGAATTTCTTTCAGAATCCTACCCCGCTCTTCGAAATCTTTTTTTAATAATGAAAGATAATCCAAGTCTTAAAATTGAAATTCAGGGTCATGTAAATCATCCATATAATGCTGTTGCTCCTCGCTCAGAAGAATATTTGCAGAGATTATCTGAAAGTCGTGCTGAAGCAGTTTACAAATATTTGGAAACAAGAGGAATTGAACCATCACGAATGAAACATAAAGGATTTAGCAATAAACAAATGATATATCCATATGCTATTTCAGAAGAAGAGCAAAAACAAAATCGTAGAGTAGAAATTATCGTATTAGAAATTTAATAGATGGAAAAGAATTCAGTTTTGTCTGTAGAACAGAAAAAATCCTATATCAAAATGTTGATGGAGGTTTCAAAGGTTGATGGTGAAATCCATGTGAATGAAGAAAGATTCATTAATGATATTGCTCGTCAAATTGGTCTCAGCTTTGAAGATGTTATTGATATTAATCTCTACCCCGAAAAAATCAAAACTCAATTACCAAGTAATGAAAAAGAAAGAATGACAATACTTTATCATTTGCTTTTTATGATGCGTTTTGATGGGATAGTCAAAGAAAATGAAATTGAAATTGTAAAAAAACTGGGGTTCAAACTTGGTATAAATCCATTTCTTACTGATGAACTGATTGAAATAATGATAAGGTTTGCGATTCAGGATATTCCTGAAAATATTATGTTGGAAACGCTTGTTAAGTACATGAACTAGAAAGATTTATTTGTTTAAAGATAAAGAGAAATAATAAATAGATTTAAGAACAAGAAATATCGATTAACGATTTGAGAAGTAAATCCTAAATCTAAAATCGTTAATCCTTGTTCGATATTCAAATAATTTTATAATTTATTCTTTTCTAATTACGAATATTAAACTTAAAGCTTAAAACTATTTAAATCTATCAATGCGAACATTTTTTAAAATCCTCCTTACTCTCTCAATTATTTTATTAATTGCATTATTGATTGCATTTAACAAAATCGGGCTGATAAAATTTTCTGTTTTAGTGAGCGAAGTGTTTTCAAATCCTGAAACTGAAATTTATAAAAAAGATGGATATTCTGTTGAAATTTGGTCACAAATAAACGAAAATCAAGCATCACCTTCCAGCAAAACTGTTGATTTTACTGACTCAGTAACTTTATTTGCTGTTATCAATAAAGACGGAAAGCTTTATTCTGATTGCAAAACGGCAAACGAAAGTGGCTTGACTTTCCCAATTGAAAAGCTTAATAAAAAAGTCCGGTTTAAATGGTTTAAGCTTGAAGCAAAATATAAATTCTATTACACCAAAGCAGGTTTTAATCAAACATTTCCCCAAAAAAGCAAAACCCGGAAAATTGCCCGTTACTTTTTTGAAGAGCTGGATTTGGATAAATTAACTTATCGTGAAAAGGGATTTTCATCTAATTCATCATTCACTGAAATTGATCAAAAATCAACCACCAACAATGCCATAAAATGGAAAGGGAAATATGTCGGAACTATTAGGTACAAAGTAGTTGCAGACATTGAAGGAATGAAAATTTCCAGTCTCGGAAGGCAACATTTGAACTCCGGCGATTTGAGCAAAATGAATCTTGTTCATAGAATTTCAGTGAAAGCCAATTCGGGTTTTCCTGAACTTGATATGGGTTTTGCGATGGGAAATTTACCTTATTATTATGGAAGCTTTACTCCGGCTCAGGCATTTTATGGTTCTGATTGTGCAAAATTTGCCTGTCTGGCTCACAAAATGACGAATAATCCACAAGCAGGCTATGTAACAACTTTTGTATTAGTAAATCGTCCAAACAAAGCAATTATCAATGGAAAAGACAAAGCCGGCATCTATCTTTATGATGGAGAACCAATCAAATTTGAACAGGAAGTGAGAACAGGCGATATTATTGTCATAAGCCCAAAGCCATTTCATCATGCCGGAATAATTGGTGAAGACATAAATAAAAATGGATTTCTTGACGAAGATGATATGGTTCTTCACACTTCAATGAGAGCACCGGTTTACGTTAAAATGAAACAATCAGTATTTGGGAAACCGAATAAGAATTTGAAGATTTTGAAGTAAAAAAGTCCAAAGTCAGAAGACGGAAGACCGAAGTTGGAAGTTGGTTCTATAACAACTGAATGACGTGAAGCAAATGACAACTTAATGACAGCGAAGCGAATGACTACTGAATGACAACGAAGCAAATGACCACAGAATGAAGTGAATTGGCTTACCTCAGTTTCGCCCCCAACTTTTCTTCAAAAACTTTAATCAGTTTCGACATGATTTTATCAATCAAATTGTCGGTCAGGGTTTTTTCATCATCCTGAAGAATAAAGCTAACTGCATAGGATTTTTTGCCTTTTTCGATTTTATCACCTTCGTAAACATCGAAAAGAGACACTTTCTTTAAAAATTTACTTTCATATTGAAATGCAAGTTTTTCAATTTCTTCAAACTGAATTGAATTATCAAGCACCATTGCTAAATCTCTGCGAACCTCAGGAAATTTTGGCAATGCACTAAACTGTATTTTATTAAATTTCAGCATTTCCATCAATAAATCCCAGTTGAAATCAGCATAAAAAACATCCTGCTCAATATCAAATTCTTTTAAAACTGATTTACATAAAATTCCAAATTCAACTAAAGTGTTTTTCTTTTGCTTATATACTAATGCGTTACCGAAAATTTCATTTGAAAAAATTTCTGATTTTAGTTTAGAGATATTTATTCCCAAACGACTTAAAATCAAATGAACCTGGGTTTTTAAATCAAAGAAATCAGTTTTTACATCTTCTTTATTCCAAAGTTTTTGTTCTTTTTTACCTGTGATGAAAAGTGCTAAACTCTTAGTTTCATTATATTTTGAAGTTACTACAGACTCTTCTGAATTAATCAGTTTATAGGTTTTTCCAAATTCATAAAACTTTAAATCAGCAGTTTTATGATTTATATTTCGAATAATAGTTTCCAATCCACCAAATAAAAGAGTTTGACGTAAAACATTTAAATCACGGCTTAAAGGATTGAGTATTTTCACGCTTTGCTTAGCATCAAAATAGCTGTTTTCTTCAAAATATTCAGCTTTAGTTTGTGAGTTATTCATAGCTTCTGAAAAACCATTGGCACTCAACAAATCGGCAATATTATTTTGAAGTTTCTCTTTGTCAGGCTTTTCAACATAAGATAATGAAGATTTAATACTGTCAGTAAATTCAATATTATTATAACCATAAATTCTGAGAATCTCTTCAATAACATCGGCTTCGCGAGTTACGTCAACTTTGAAAGTCGGAATTAAAAGTTTTAAATCATCAGCATTTTCATCAATTATCTCAATTTCCA
This sequence comes from Saprospiraceae bacterium, assembly GCA_021739805.1. The sequence goes on from JAIPBB010000044.1 coordinate 4,463, forward strand.
AATCTTTCAAAATGCTTTTGATTTTTTCTCTATCAATAACTTTCCCAATAAGTCGGTCAATATTTTTATAATTTACATCAACAGTCCATTTTTCTATTGGTTTTGGATAAACATCCACAATTTCGGAACTTATTTTGCCACCGGCAATTTCTTTAATTAAGATTGCAGCTCTTTTTAATGCCCAAATCGTAATATTCGGGTCGGCTCCCCTTTCAAACCTGAAAGAAGCATCAGTTTTTAATCCATGATATTTTGAAGTTTTTCGGGCATGTTTTGGGTCAAAATAAGCACTTTCGATAAATAGATTTTTTGTTTTCTCTGTCACACCTGAGCCAATTCCACCAAAAACACCGGCAATGCACATTCCTTCTTCAGCATTGCAAATCATCAAATCATTTGCAGTGAGTTTTCTTTCAACTTCGTCTAAGGTTTTAAATTTTGTGTCTTCAGCAAGCTTTTTTATAATAACCTTATCTCCAACAATTTTATCTGCATCAAAAGCATGAAGCGGTTGCCCAACTTCCATTAAAATAAAATTTGTGATATCAACAATATTATTTATCGGACGCAAGCCAACAGCTTTTAATCTATTCTTAAGCCAATCAGGAGATTCTTTAACTTCAATTCCTGAAATAGTAATCCCGGAGTATCTTGGGCAAGCTATTTCGTCTTCTATTATTATATCTATATTTCGATTTTTATTATCAACCTTAAATTCTTCAACCGAAGGAATTTTCAAACTGACATTCTTTTCAGGGTAAATATGATTAATTAAAGCAACTATATCTCTTGCTGAGCCAATATGCGAAGTTGCATCAGCACGGTTGGGAGTAAGACCGATTTCATAAATCCAGTCTTCTTCAATATTAAAATAATTCTTGGCAAGAGTCCCGACTTCAACCTTTTCATCCAAAACCATAATTCCATCATGGGAAGATCCAAGTCCGAGTTCGTCTTCAGCACAAATCATCCCTTCTGAAGGTTCACCTCTTAAATTCGCTTTCTTAATTTTAAATGGCTCACCAGTAAAAAACAATTCTGTCCCGACAGTGGCAACTAAAACTTTTTGACCTTTTGCAACATTTGGAGCACCACAAACAATTGGCAAACTCCTGTCAGAACCAATATTAACTGTTGTAACAGTTAATTTATCAGCATTTGGGTGTTTTTCACAACTTAAAACTTCACCCACTACAATACCTTCCAAACCACCTTCAACTGATTGGAATTTCTCAAAACTTTCTACTTCAAGTCCACAATCAGTTAATAATTCGCTGAGTTTTTCAGGTTCTATATCAATGTCAACATATTGTTTGAGCCAATTATAGGATAGTTTCATGTGCTTGGATTGGAATTAATTTATTATGATTTTAAAAAAATATTGAATTTGATGTTGTAGAAATATTTATATACACTTTTCTTAGTAAGTCGAATTCTCCAATTTTTTGAAATAGAATTAAACTACTTGTATCGGAAATTACAATTTTAAGCATTTGCGATATCTGATTTTAGGTCAGACAATGAATTGCTGAAAACAGAAACTCCATATCTGCCCAACAATTCGATAAAAGTTCGTTTCGATAAACCGGCAAGTTTTGCAGCTTGTCCTGCAGACAATTTTCCGTCTTCGTATAGTTTTGATGCAATTATCATTAAGAAATCATATTCTTTCAAATCAACTTCATCAGGTATTTGCAAGTTTATTGTTCTCATTATTATTTCTTTTAAAAAACAAAGATACAAAAAAAAATAGTTGATGTGTTTTAGTCTATTCTGAACTTATTACTATTTTTATCATTACCCATATTATAGGAATAACTCTAACTTATCATCCCCCAATTGCCTTTTATACTCTCAATAAATTTTAAATTTTTTGCTAGTCGTGAATTTTCTTCTTTCTGAAGATTGGGGTCATCATCAAGAATTTTCATGGCAAGGCTTCTGGCATATTTAAGGATTTTTTCATCTTTAATTATATCTGCAATCTTCAAATCCAAAACTCCACTTTGCTGAGTTCCCTGCATATCACCCGGACCACGAAGTCGTAAATCAACTTCAGCAATTTCAAAACCATCACTTGATTTCACCATTGTATTTATGCGGGTTTTGGCATCAGAAGTCAGTTTATAACTTGTCATAAGAATACAATATGATTGGTCAGCTCCTCTCCCAACTCTACCTCTTAGCTGATGCAATTGCGACAGACCAAATCGTTCGGCATTTTCAATTATCATAACCGAGGCATTTGGAACATCAACACCAACTTCGATAACAGTTGTGGAAACCAGAATATTTGTTTCACCTTTTACAAAACGCTGCATTTCAATTTCTTTTGCATCTGGTTTCATTTTTCCATGAAGAATGCTAACCGCATATTTTGGCAATGGAAATTCCCTGATAATACTTTCATATCCATCTTGCAAATCTTTTAAATCAAGTGTTTCTGACTCATTAATTAATGGATAAACAATATAAATTTGTCTTCCCTGTTCTATTTGGTCTTTAATAAATTTGAAGAGTCTTAATCGCTTTGAATCGAAAGAATGTAGTGTTTTAACAGCTTTCCTTCCGGGTGGAAGTTCATCAATCACAGAATAATCCAAATCACCATACAATGTCATTGCGAGAGTTCGTGGAATTGGCGTTGCTGTCATTACCAAAACATGCGGTGGAATGGTATTTTTCTTCCAAAGTTTTGCTCTTTGTTCTACACCAAAACGATGCTGCTCATCAATAACAACAAAGCCCAGACTTTTAAATTGAACTATATCTTCAATCAAAGCATGAGTACCAATTAAAATCTGCAATTCACCTGAAAGTAGTTGCTCATGAATTATTCTTCGTTTTGCAACTTTAGTTGAACCGGTTAAAAGATTAATATTAATATCCAGTCCTTCCAGCATTTGAGTAAGCGTTGTGAAGTGCTGCTGTGCCAATATTTCAGTTGGAGCCATTAATGCTGCCTGAAATCCATTATCAAGTGCAATCAGCATACACATCAAAGCAACAAGAGTTTTTCCGCTTCCTACATCCCCCTGCAAAAGCCGGTTCATTTGCCCTCCTGTTCCAATGTCCTTTCTGATTTCCTTGATTACTCTTTTTTGGGCATCAGTTAATTCAAAAGGAAGTTTTTTAGAGTAAAAGTCATTTACATAATCCCCAACTTTGGAAAAATTATTCCCTTTAACTTTTAATGTTCTATTTTGTTTAATCTTTAATATTTGAAGCTGAATAAAAAACAATTCTTCAAACTTTAAACGAATTCTTGCTTTATTCAAAAGTTCCGAATTATCAGGGAAATGAATGTTTTTATAGGCTACTTCCCGTGGAATAAGTTTTAAATCATTTATGATATCGACTGTTAGTGTTTCAGGAATACTTTTAATTGACGCCTGAATAAGTGACTTTGTTAATTTACTTATTCCCTTGCTTCCCATACCTTGCGAACCAAGCTTTTCGGTTGATGAGTAAAAAGGATATAGTTTGCCTTCAATTTCTTTGTTTTCTTCAGTAAAAACATCAATTTCAGGATGTGGAATATTGTATTTTCCTTTGTAGTTTGTTGGTTTTCCAAAAACTATGTATTCTTCGCCTGATTTGAATTTGTCTTTTAACCATTTGATTCCTTTAAACCAAACAAGCTCCAAATCGCCAGTTTCATCTCTCAAATAAGCAACTGCACGTTTTGTTCTTCCTTGTCCGATTTCTTGATAGCCAATTATTTTTCCTTTTAGCTGAACATAGGAAACATCACTCTTTATTTCGTTAACCTTATAGAATTTGCTTTTGTCAATATATCTAAAAGGGAAATAATTTAATAAGTGATTGAATGTATTAATTCCAACTTCCTTTTTTAACACTTCAGCACGTTTTGGGCCAACGCCTTTAAGGTATGTTATCGGAGTATTTAGAAAATCGAAAGACATTTAGTATTTTATTATCATATTCTTGTACAAATTTACTGGAAGATTTTAATATTAAAAGAAATCATAAAAAGAATTGCCACAGATTCACAGATTAATACCAATTGTTAATTCAAAATTACCAAAAGATATTTGAAATTTCAACTGTAATGTAAGAATGCTGGAAATAATTTGAATATCTAACAAGCCTACAGCAGGCTTATTTTTAAATCAATTTATTATTGTTTTGTATAAGTTCCTGTCACATGGTCGATATCAGCACCATCATTAACATAATACGACCAGGAAATTTTATTGCCTGCAAGAGTTCCTTCACCATTTATAACACTATTACAAACAGTCTGAGAGTTTATTGTTATTGTTGACGAAGTTGTGATGGCAGTAACTCTATCCACAGCATCATTGCCGAAAAGATAGAAATTTTGAATATATACTTCATTTTCTGTTAATGGGTTTGCAGTTATTTTTACAGTAAAAGTTTGGTTTGGAAACAAAGTACTTGATTCTTCAGCCAACCATGTTCCAACAAAAAGTTCGTTTGAATTAATAAGTGGCTCTTCTTCATCAGGATTACATGCAGAAAAAGAGATAGTTATAATAATTAAAGTAAAAAATAGTTTTGTGATTTTATTCATGGGTTTATGATTTTGTATTGAGTTTCAAAATTTCTGTATCGAAGTTAACAATTTTTATACCACAAAAATACATCATTTTTCAGTTTGCTAAGGATAATAAAATTAATCAAGCAATCCTTCCAAAATTTCATCATCAGGAATATTGGGCAAAGTAACCCTTAAATTAGGTTCCGTCTCCATTGCCCGTTTAGCAGCAAATATAGCACCTTCGTTTCTTGCCCAGCTTCTTCTTGAAATACCATTATTAACATCCCAATACAACATACTTCTTAATCTTCTTTCTGCATCATCTGATCCATCAAGCAACATTCCGAATCCACCATTAATAACTTCGCCCCAGCCAACTCCACCTCCATTGTGGATTGAAACCCAAGTTGCTCCTCTAAATGAATCACCGATAACATTTTGAATTGCCATATCAGCAGTAAACTGTGAGCCATCATAAATATTTGAAGTTTCACGATAAGGAGAATCAGTACCCGAAACATCATGATGATCTCGACCTAAAACAACAGGAGCAGTAATTCGTCCTTCCTTTATTGCTTTATTAAAAGCAGTAGCAATTTTTATTCTTCCTTCAGCATCAGCATATAAAATTCTTGCCTGGGAGCCAACTACAAGTTTGTTTTGCTTGGCTTCACGAATCCATTTTATATTATCTTTCATTTGCTGAGAGATTTCAATAGGAGCAGTTTTAGCAATTTCTTCAAGAACTTCCATTGCAATATTATCTGTTAAGTCAAGGTCTTTAGGATTTGATGAAGTACAAACCCAGCGGAAAGGACCAAATCCATAATCAAAACACATTGGCCCCATAATATCCTGAACATAAGATGGATATTTGAACAATCCTTTATCATTCATAATATCAGCTCCTGCCCTACTCGACTCCAGCAAAAATGCATTTCCATAATCGAAGAAATACATTCCTTGTGCTGTTAATTTATTTATTGCGGTAACTTGTCTTCTTAGTGATTCCTGAACCTTCTCTTTGAATTTATCAGGATTATAAGCCATCATTTCATTTGATTCTTCATAAGTTAATCCGACAGGATAGTATCCACCAGCCCAGGGATTATGCAATGAGGTCTGGTCAGAGCCAAGTTCCACAAAGAAATTCTTATCTGCAAATCTTTCCCATAAATCAACAATATTTCCATTGTAAGCAAGTGAAACAGCTTCTTTGCCTGCTTTGGCTTTTTTAATTCTTCTTAAAAGCTCATCAAGATTATTATAAACTTCATCGACCCAGCCTTGCTCATGGCGTTTTTTCACAGCAGATGAATTTATTTCTGCAATCACACCAATGGCACCGGCAATTACAGCAGCTTTTGCCTGAGCGCCCGACATACCGCCAAGACCGGAAGTAACAAATAATTTTCCGGCTAATCCTTCATTATTTTTTTGAATTTTTCTACCTGCATTTAAAACTGTAATTGTAGTTCCATGAACAATTCCCTGTGGGCCGATATACATAAAAGAACCGGCTGTCATTTGCCCATATTGCGAAACTCCGAGTGCATTGAATTTTTCCCAATCATCAGGTTTTGAATAATTAGGAATTACCATTCCATTAGTAACAACTACTCTTGGTGCATCTTTGTGAGAAGGAAATAAACCCATAGGATGACCAGAATACAAAGCAAGGGTTTGCTCGTCAGTCATTTCAGCCAAATACTGCATGGTGATTAAATATTGAGCCCAATTTTGAAAAACTGCACCATTTCCTCCATAGGTAATCAATTCATGTGGATGCTGAGCAACCGCATAATCAAGGTTATTGCTAAGCATTAGCATTATTCCGGCAGCCTGTTTTGATTTGTGAGGAAATTCATTAATACTTCTTGCAGTAATTTTATAATCAGGACGGAATCTATACATATAAATTCTGCCATATTTTTTTAGTTCATCGGCAAATTCAGGAGCTAAAACTTTATGATGTTTTTTATCAAAATATCTTAAGGCATTCTTTATCGCTAATACTTTTTCATCTTTGTTTAAGATATCTTTTCGTACTGGTGCATGATTAATATCAGCTTCGTATGCTTTTGGTTTAGGCAATTCTTTTGGGATTCCTTGTAAAACTGCTTTTTGAAAATCTGTTAATTCCATAATAATTCTGTAATTTTTCCGTAAAAATTTGAATGTGTAAAATTAATGATTTATAACTATTTTCGTAAAAAAATACCAGATAATTATGGAAAAACAAAGATGCACATGGCCAGGAGCTAACGAATTAATGATAAAATATCATGATGAAGAATGGGGAGTTCCTCTTCATGACGACAATAAACTTTTTGAGTTTGTATTATTAGATTCATTTCAGGCCGGATTAAGCTGGTCAACAATATTAAAAAAAAGAGAAAATTTCAGAAAAGCTTTTGATAATTTCGATTACAAAAAAATTGCAAAGTACAATGAAATGAAAATAAATGAACTTTTACAAAATGCCGGAATTATTAGAAATAAACTAAAGATAAAAGCAACAATAACCAATGCACAAAACTTCATTAAAATTCAAAATGAATTTGGCAGTTTTGATAAATATATCTGGCAGTTTGTTGATTTCAAAACCATACAAAATAAATGCAAGGAGTTTAAAGACATCCCGGTTACTACTGCTGAATCTGATGCAATGAGCAAAGACTTAAAAAAGAGAGGATTTAAATTTGTTGGTTCAACAATTTGTTATGCATTTATGCAGGCAGCCGGAATGGTGAATGATCATACTGTAGATTGTTTTAGATGTAAAGAAATAATAATTGAGTAGAAAATTTAGTTTAAAATCCAGAGTAACAAAGCATCAATATCTAAATTCTAAAATCTAAACAATATCCAATTAATAATTCTCAAAATTCCAAACATGTAGAACGTTTTGAATCATTGCTAATTCGAATTTAGTATTTGTTTCGAATTTGTTTCTTAGGGTTTAGAATTTATGCCTGCGGAATACAAGTATTTGAATTTGAATATTGTTTTATGGAATTTTAATATTAGATCTTCCCTTTTGAGCCTTTCATAATATTAAACAAAAACTCTCTGGCTCTGAATAATTGAGCTTTTACAGTTCCGAGAGGCAAGTCTAATTCCACAGCTATTTCTTCATAAGAATATTCTTTAAAATATCGAAGCTCGACAAGATTTCTATAATGAGGTTTAAGCTTTTCAACAACCTCTCTCATAATATGAATTTTTTGCTCTTTAATAAAAGTTTCTTCCGGGTCAAGAGCATTTGCAGGAATATTATTTGCCAATTCGGTTCCTGCTTCATCATTATATGCTTTATCTATTGAAAAAGTATTTTTCTTTTTCCTACGGATAAAGTCGATGCAATTGTTTGATGCTATTTTAAAAAGCCATGTGCTAAAGGCATATTCAGGTGTATATTGATGCAGTTTTTTAAATGCTTTTCCAAATGCTTCAATTGTTAAATCATCAGCATCATAAGGGTTGTTGGTCATTTTTAGCAACATAAAATAAATAGAATCTTTATAAAAACTCAACAATTCTGCATAAGCTTTTTGGTCGCTGGAATCAATGGCTCTACGAACCAATTGATAATCACGAAGGGCTTTTTCAGTTAAGTGAGGATTTACTTCCATTTATTTGTTTTTACTATCAAATTTGAAAATGACAACATCGGATTTATAATAAGTAACATTATCTCAAGTATAGGCGAAATTAACAATAAATTTTTTTCATTCAACTTTATCATACATTTTTTAAAAATAAAAATTTGACTAATCAATTTTAAAGCAACTAAAGAAGCCACTATTTCAATCTTAAACGTTAAGATTAGCAAAAATATTCCTGTAAAATAAAACAAAAACAAGCTAAGAGAATACATGCCCAGCAAAAATTTATGCTTGAATTTATAATATTTCCCTGTTGATAAATGTCGTTTCTTTTGCTTTATCCAGCTTGAAAACGAGTCTTTAGCTTCAGAATAAGTGAAGCTTTCGGGATTTATCATTATTTTCGTATTTCTACGATTTGTCACGCTATTAATGAACAAATCATCATCTCCTGACATAATTTTATAATGCGATGAGAATCCCTGGTTTTTATAAAATAAAGATTTTGTATAAGCAAGATTCCGTCCAACACCCATATACGTCAGTCCTGAAAGTGAATATGACAAATATTGCATTGCAACTTGCAAAGTATCAAATCTGATTAAAGTATTTAAAAATCCTTTTTTTGCAACATATGGACCATAACCCAAAACAATTTGTGTTTTGTCAGTGAAAGCCGATTGCATATTTTCAATCCATTTGTTTGATTTGGGTTTGCAATCTGCATCAATTAAAAGTAAAAATTCGTTTTTAGCTGATTTTATCCCAACTGAAAGAGGAAATTTTTTGCCTTTGAAAAAATTCACATTTTCACGAATTGTCGCTATCTTTAAGTTATTATATTTTTCAGATAACTCCTTAAGCAAATATTCACTTTCGTCACTTGAACTATTGTTCACAACCACGACTTCAAAATCTGGATAATCCTGCTCAAGAATTAATGGTAGGTTCTCCAGTAAATTGAAATATTCGTTGCGAGCAGCTATAACAACTGAAACAGGATGAAAATGTTGTAACTCATTTTTTTTATTGTAAAATGCCAGCCTGCTAAAGATTCCCCAATAGTAAATCAATTGAATTCCGCTAACGCAAAGAAATACAATATAAATTGTAAATATTACATTTTCAACTAATTCAGAGTTAAAATTCATTAATTAGGTTTTTTACAAATTTAGCCAAACAAAATACCCTTTAACCTAACATGAAAAAATTTTACTAACATTTATTGTTGAAAATATAAAATTCTATAAAACAAGTATTTCAGACAGATAACTGAAAATAAATTTTTAGTGAATATTTATACAAATTTATACCTTTCCTCTGTGAAAAAGCTTTCAAAGGTGAGAAGGAAACTACTAATAAAATTTTTCATACGTTTGTGTATATTTGCACGAAAAAATTTATGTCGTTTTGCCAATTAGTTTTAAAATTGATTAATGGAGTTTAAATTACAATACGAGGATAATAAATCCAATGCCAGGGCTGGAGAAATAATTACTGAACACGGGAAAATTCAGACTCCTATTTTTATGCCTGTTGGTACTGCCGGAGCGGTTAAAGCAGTTCATATAAAAGAGCTTACTGAAGATGTAAATGCTCAAATAATACTTGGAAATACTTATCACCTTTATTTACGCCCCGGACTTGAAATTATCGAAAAAGCAGGTGGATTGCATAAATTCAATGGTTGGGATAAACCCATTTTAACCGATAGTGGTGGCTACCAGGTTTATTCTTTATCAGGAACTCGAAAAATTAAAGAAGATGGTGTCGCTTTTGCATCTCATATTGATGGTTCTAAACATTTCTTCACACCAGAAAAAGTAATCGATATTCAAAGAATTATCGGTGGCGATATCATAATGGCTTTTGATGAATGCACTCCATATCCATGCGAATACGACTATGCAAAAAACTCAATGGATATGACGCATAGGTGGCTGAAAAGATGTTGTGAACATTTTGATAATACAGAACCAAAATATGGCTATAATCAAACACTTTTCCCAATAGTTCAAGGAAGTGTTTATAAAGATTTAAGAATTCAATCAGCTGAAGCAATCGCTTCGGAAGGTAGAGAAGGCAACGCTATTGGTGGTTTATCTGTTGGCGAACCTCACGAAATGATGTATGAAATGACTGATGTTGTTTGTAGTATACTACCAAAAGACAAAGCACGTTACTTAATGGGCGTTGGAACTCCTTCAAACATACTTGAAAGTATTGCTTTAGGTGTTGATATGTTTGACTGTGTTATGCCAACCCGAAATGGTAGAAACGGAATGCTTTTTACAAAAAACGGAATAATAAACATTAAAAACGAAAAGTGGAAAGACGATTTATCAATGATTGAAGCTGATGGAAATTCCTTTGTTGACATTCAATATTCCAAAGCATATTTAAGACATTTGTTTGCAGCTAAGGAAAGTTTAGGTCCAATGATAGCAAGTTTACATAATCTTGCTTTTTACTTATGGTTGGTTGGTGAAGCAAGAACAAAAATTATTGAAGGTGGCTTTGCAGTATGGAAAAACATTATGGTAAAGCGTCTGGCTGAAAGATTATAGAAATGCTAGAATGCAAAAATGAATGAATGATTAAATGAAGGGATTGCTAAATTGTTGTATTTATTATCGCATTAACTGATTATCGCATCATCGCATTAATTTATAAAATAGAGAAGAAGCATACAAATGAAGAAAATAGACTATTACATAATTAAAAAGTTTTTGGGAACATTTTTCTTTTCCATTTCTTTGATTCTTGTTATAGTTATTGTTTTTGATATTTCAGAAAAAATTGACGATTTCATTGAAAAAGGTGCACCATTAAAAGCCATTGTCTTTGATTATTATCTGAATTTCATTCCTTATTTCGTTAATCTTTTTAGTCCGCTTTTTACCTTTATTGCAGTAATTTTATTCACAGCAAAAATTGCTGCAAACAGTGAAATTGTAGCCATATTAAGTAGTGGCATAAGCTTTAACCGACTTTTGCGTCCGTATCTTATATCTTCACTATTTCTGGCGTTTATGACCTTCTATTTGGCAAACTTTCTAATTCCACACTCAAACATAAAACGACTGGCGTTTGAGGAAGCCTATATAAAAAATCCATATAGAAATGTTCATCGAAACATACATATTCAAACTAAACCCGGGGAGTTCATTTATGTTGAAAGTTTTAATGTTTTAACCAATGTTGCTCAAAAATTCACTTTGGAAAGAATTGATCCTAATGGTTTAATATTCAAACTATCTGCCGAAACAATGCAATGGGACACAGTCACAAATGAATGGCGATTAAATCAATATTTTATGCGGACTATAGATGGATTGGAAGAAAAAATTTCAAATGGATTTGTTAAAGATACAGTACTGAATTTTACACCTGACATTTTTGTTGTAAAAATAAAAAATGTTGATATAATGAATTATTCTCAGCTTAGAACTTTCATTGCAGAAGAAAAACTCAAAGGCTCAAAAAACGTGGAATTCTATCAGGTTGAGAAACATAAAAGAATTTCGTTTCCATTTGCTTTAATAGTGTTAACAATAATAGGTGTGGCACTATCAAGCCGGAAAATCAGGGGTGGCATAGGATTACATTTGGCAATAGGAATAATAATAAGTTTCGCTTATATCCTTTTTATGAGGATTTCAACCACCTTTGCAACCTACGGCGATTTATCCCCTTTCCTTGCCGTTTGGATTCCAAATATAATTTTTATTGCTTTGGGAATTTATTTATTAAGAAATGCTCCAAAATAAACTTTAGAATCAAAGTTTTCACCAAATTAGCTTCATTCAAAAAATCTTGACCGTGGTCATTGAGCGGAGTCGAAATGCAGGTTTAAGGTTTAAAGTTTAAGGTTCAGGTTTGAAGTTCTGGGTTACGGGTTGCGGGTTTCGCATCTGACATTTGACATGTTTCAGGTTTAAGGTTTCAAGTTTAAGGTTGCGTTATTTGCCAATTTCTATTGTGATTTGCATATTGCTTACTTCTTAATTCGATATTCAGTGTTCGATATTCATTATTCATTAAAAATTCTTGATAGGTGATTCAATTAATAGTTTTAAAGGAAACATTTAGTATTAGTTTCCTTTTAGAAAGGAAAGAAATTATACTTTTAAAAATTAGTTGCAAATCAGCAATAAATTAATTTAAAATCAAAAAGCATCCCCAAAAAACTGAGGATGCTTCATTTATATTTTTGATATTATTCTTTTTAATCTTCCTGATGGTCTTTTACCATTTCAATAAGTTCCGGTAAATCCATTCCTAAATCTTTTAGATGAGAAATTTTTGGAACACCATTTTTTGTCCATCCTCTTCTTAAATAAACTGCATCTAAAAGTTTTTCGTATTGTGCTTCACGATGTTTACGTGTGATTGCAACTTTTTCTTCAGTTGATTTTCCTTCAGGCTCAATACCAATGAGTTCTTTCATTTGCTTGTCGTAGCGTTCTGCTCTTGATTCATATTCTTCGATAGTAACAGGCCCTGCAGCACGATATGGTTGAGCATCAAATTCTCTTGTTCCATAACCTCTTCTTAAGTTGAAAATTCTTTGGAAATTATAAACTCTTTCCGATTGACGAATCATTTCATGTTTGTCGATATTTTTGCCTGTAACAGCATTGTAAATAGTTACATAATTATCAACGTGTTCTGGAACTTTTGCAGGCTCATCTGTTTCAGCATTGTTTTCAGGTTCAACATCATTCCATGGAAGTTTACACAATCCCATCAAACCAAACCAGGTTCTGAACATTGGGAAATAATGCAATGCTTCAGCTTTATTCTCGAAAGTTGGAATTTGGTTGTTCACCATATCCATAAAAATCAGCCATGCTTCATCATGTTGTGGGCCTTTGTTTGTCATTGCAAAACCACCTTGTTGTGCCAATGATTCTTTCGAAATATATTCTGAATACTCAAGACCTTTATTTTCCATTCCAATATCCTGAAGGAATGCAGCATCGCCCCAACCTTTTTCAATAAACATTTCTTTCATTTTGCGAACGCCCATTCCTAAGATTTTACCAAAACCTTCTCCACGGGCAAGCTGATGAATTGCTTCCATTGCTGATTCTGCATTTCCGAAGTTAAATTTCAAACCACCGGTTCTTTCTTCGTTAAGAATACCATTTTCGTAACATTCCATTGCAAAAGCCATTAGAGTTCCCCATGAAATTGTACAAATTCCATAAGTATCGCAATAGAAATTAGCTTCGATAATATAATCGGGATTGAAAATTCCACAGTTTGAACCCAAGCCACCTGCATTTTCATATTCAGGTCCGTCAACAATAACTTTATGTCCTTTATATGGTCCTGTTCTTATTTCATAATTGTCAACACCTTTAGTGCACGACATATTACAACCAATCCAGCAGCCATCAGGAACACCTTGAGTAAACCGGCGTTTCCACTCTTCTGAGTCAATATTTTTTGTGTCAGGATGACTTCCGAATTTATAATTGTGAGTTGGAAGCAAATCATAATCGTCCATGATTTCAACAAGATGAGCAGTTCCTTTTGACTTCATTTCGCATTGTGAATCGTCAAGTTCACGCATTTCTCTATTGAAGCGTTTTCCTCTTTCCATTATGGCTGGCAGGTCAACGACATTATTATTGTTTCCTTTTACACCAGACACTTTACAAACTATTGCTTTTATTTTTTTATCTCTTAAAACAGTTCCGATTCCACCACGACCGGCTTGTTTAAGTCTGACAACTTTACGTTTAGAGTCAAAAAAACTAAAGTTAAGCATTCCAATATTTGAATGTTCGGCAGCTAGTCCGGATGAAACAACAGAAACATTTTTTCTGCCTTTTTCATCATCAGCATACATTTCGGTAAGTTGTTCGGCTAATTCATGACTGTTGGTTGCTTCACCCGGTGCATCAAGGATTTCGATTTTCCCTGTAGTTCCATCAATAAAAATTATTATATCTTTTTCAGCTTTGCCTTGAATTTCAAGAGCATCAAAACCTGAAAATTTCAAAAATGGACCAAAAAACCCACCAACATTACTGTCAATTACTGAATTGGTGAGAGGTGAAATACTTACAACCAAAGATTTTCCTGTTCCTGAATATTGAGTGATTCCACAAATTGGGCCACCGGAAATTACGATTTCGTTTTCAGGGTCATTCCATTTTGTGTCGGGTTTTGTTGCATCCCATAAATATCTCAAACCATAACCTTTTCCACCAATGAATTTTTCCTTCATTTCTGCCGGAACATCTTTTGATTTAATTGTATTGTCTGAAACATTAATGTAAAGGGTTTTATCAGCATAACCTTTGTCAAGTGGTGTTACTTCATATTTCCACTCTTTTAATAATTTGTGTTGATTTTTAATTTCTTCAATATTCATAACTAGGTTTTTATTATTTCAAAATTTATAAAAATGAGATAGCAAAAATATAAAATTTAATAAAGAACAAAGCTAAAAAGCCTAAAAATCAGTTATGCAAACTTAAGCATATCGGGAATTAGTTACAATAACTGTTTATTATTGTTTAGTGAGTTCTGCAACTATTTTAATGACAGGGGAAATATCAAGATTCATTAAATTCCAAAACACAAAACACAAAAAACAAACAAAACACAAATTCCAATGTCGAAAAAATCCAAACAGCACATTGCTGAACTGAGACAATATCTTAATATTTACCTTGTTAAAGTTTACACTAAACTGTAAATATTAAAATATCCATTTATAATATTCAATAGTTTTGGAAATTGGCTTTTGATAAATTGTAAAATTATTTGTTATTTGTATTTAGACATTTGTTATTTCCACTACTTTTGTAGTTGAACCGTTTAAAGTCTTTCTCAAAACATAGATTAAAGGTTTAATTGTTTAAGAAATTTATTATGAATTTTAGTCAAATAAAAGAAAAGCTAAAGCATAAAACAGTTGGAATTGCCGGATGCGGTGGTTTGGGTTCTAATTGTGCTGTTGCTCTTGCAAGAGTTGGAGTTGGCAAAATTATTATTGCAGATTTTGATATTATTGAAGAAAGTAATTTAAACCGTCAATATTATTTCTTTTTGCATATCGGACATAAAAAAGTAAAGAGTCTTCAGGAAATTATTAAATTAATTAATCCTGATGTTGAAGTTGAAACTCACGATATTAAGCTTGATTCAAAAAGTATAATTGATATTTATAAAAATTGCGATGTTATTGTCGAAGCATTTGATAAAGCTGAAATGAAACAAATGCTTATTGAAACTGTAACTGAAAATTTACCCCAAACTCCTTTGGTAGTTGGTTTAGGAATGGCAGGCTGGGGTGATAATAATTCTATTCATTGCAGACAATCAGACAATATTTATATTTGTGGTGACGAAGAAAAAGAAGTTTCAGATGAGCTACCACCATTAGCTCCAAGAGTTGGAATCGTAGCTAATATGCAGGCAAATACAGTTTTGGAAATATTGCTCAAAGAGTAAAAATAATGAAATATCCATGACGATTAAATTTTAACACTAGCTCGATTTTATAATGAAACTTGAAATTGGAAATTAGAAATTCGGGAGCAAACCAAATTTCTAATTTCTATTATCCATATCTGGATTTGATAAAACGCAATCAACTATAATAAAAAAATGCAAAAACATAAACTAATGAAGTTCACCTTAAATAACCGACCTGAAAATTTCGAAAAAGATATTCTTACAATATCCGAAATTTTAAAACTTAAAAACTTCACTTTTAGGATGATGGTAATTAAAGTAAACGGTAAACTGATAAAGAAAGACCAATATAAAACCACCAAAGTCAATAATGGGGATGATGTTCAGATTTTGCATATGATAAGTGGAGGGTGAAGTTTTTTAGCCTTTGAAAATAAAAAACTTAAAATTTTTGTTGGAAATAAGCAAATAAGAATTATTTTTGCACTCCAATTTATAAAACGGTTCTTTAAAGGGCGATTAGCTCAGTTGGTTCAGAGCACCTGCCTTACAAGCAGGGGGTCACTGGTTCGAATCCAGTATCGCCCACAGGAGGGAAAGTCAAAAGCTTTCCCTTTTTTTGTATCATGGATTACTATTTCTACATATTATATTCTTCTCAAGCTGATAAATATTATATTGGTCATACTGGCAATTTACAGGAAAGACTACGTAAACATAATTCTAATCATTCAGGCTATACAGGAACCAAAAGTGATTGGGAAATTGTATATTCAGAAAATTATAAAACGAAAACAGAAGCATATTTCCGAGAACGAGAAGTTAAGAACTGGAAAAGTTGCAAAATGATTGAGAAATTAATTTCAAATAAATAGTTGGTTCAGAGCATCCCGATTTTACATCGGGAGG
>JAIPBB010000045.1 GCA_021739805.1 Saprospiraceae bacterium
AATTTTAAAAGAAATTAGCGAAATAATAATTACAGAATTAGGAAGATATTAATTCCAACAAACAAAAATTTATCTTAACTTTGATGAATTCAAACGTCCGAATAAATTTTACAATTATATGTTAGAAAAAATTATTGATTTTAGTATCAGAAATAAATTAATAGTTATACTGTTTACACTTACTATAACTGCCTTTGGAGTATTTGCAATTCTTAAAATACCTATTGGGGCAGTGCCGGATATTACCAATAATCAAGTACAGGTAATTACAACTTCGGGGAATTTATCAACCCAGGAAATCGAGCAATTTATCACAGCTCCTGTTGAACTGGAAATGGCAAACCTGCCGGGAGTTACTGAAATTCGCTCTATTTCAAAATTTGGATTGTCAGTTGTAACCATTGTTTTTGAAGATAATATTGGAACTTATTTGCCACGTCAGTTGATTGCTGAAAAAATTAAAGCTGCTTCTGCAAATATTCCTGAAGGTTTTGGGAGTCCTGAAATGGGACCAATAACAACAGGTTTAGGCGAAATTTATCAATATACTCTTGATTTAAAACCCGGATATGAAGACAAATATTCGCCTATGGAATTGCGTACAATTCAGGACTGGATTGTGAAACGTCAATTGTCAGGTATAAATGGGGTTGTTGAAGTAAATAGTTGGGGCGGATTTTTAAAACAATATGAAGTTGCTATTGATCCTTTGCTTTTGCGAAGTTTGGATGTCAGCCTTATGGAAGTGTTTGACGCCTTAAAAGCTAATAATAGTATTTCAGGAGGTGCATATATCGAAAAAACAAACCAAAGCTATTTTATTCGTGGTGATGGACAAGTAAAATCACTTGAAGATATTGAAAATATTGTTGTGAAATCTAATGCCGGAATTCCAATAATGGTGAAAGATATAGCGAAAATTCATTTTGGATATGCAAATCGTTTTGGAGCAATCACAGCGAATGGCGAAGGCGAAAAAGTGCTTGGCCAAATAATGATGCTGAAAGATGCAAATTCAAAACTTGTTATTAAAGAAGTAAAGAAACGAGTTGAAGAAATTCAAAAAAACCTACCTGAAGGAGTTTTCATAAATCCAATTTTAGAGAGAAGTGAATTGATTTCAAAAACATCTTTCACTGTTGTCGAAAACCTGGTTCTTGGCTGCTTGATTGTTATTCTTATAGTCATTCTTTTATTAGGAAATATAAGGTCTGCACTGGTAATTGCCTCAATGATTCCACTGGCTTTACTATTCACTTTATCAATGATGTATGTTTTTGGAATCGATGCAAATTTAATGAGTCTTGGAGCATTGGATTTTGGGATTATTATTGATGGAGCAGTTATTATTGTTGAATTTATTGCAATTCGTATTACCACCAGAAAATCAGAAATTGAAAACATTAAAGGTTTGGAACGTCAATCCTTAATTGATAAAATCACTTTTAATGGAGCTTCAAAAATGATGAATTCTGCTGTTTTTGGTCAGATAATTATACTCATCGTTTTTATTCCAATTCTATCACTTAGCGGTGTAGAAGGTAAAATGTTTCGTCCAATGGCCTTGTCGTTTAGTTTTGCCATTATTGGTGCAATGATTCTTGGTCTAACATGGCTTCCCGTTGCTGCATCACTGTTTTTGAAACCTGAAAAAGAAAACAAAAAAAGTATTTCAAAATGGATAATGAATTTGGCATACAATTCTTATGCTCCCGTTATAGCATGGTCGTGTAATCACAAAAGAATTGTTTTAAGTGCGGCAATTGTTTCACTGCTTTTCACTGGTTTTATTTTTACAAGAATGGGAGGGGAGTTTGTCCCAACTTTAGATGAAGGGGATTTTGTGATTCAACCTGTTTTAAAAACCGGAACTTCTCTTTCGAAAACCGTTGAACTTACAACTCAAATGGAAAATATTCTTATTGATAATTTTTCTGAAGTTGATCAAATCGTTTGTCGGATTGGAGCTGCAGAAGTTCCCACCGACCCAATGTCAATGGAAGAAATTGATATGATAATAAAACTTAAGCCGAAAGGCGAATGGAAAGTTGCGAAAAACAAAGAAGAACTTGCTGATAAATTTAAAGATGCTCTTTCGATTATTCCGGGCATAGAATACGAATTTACCCAGCCTATTGAAATGCGTTTTAATGAATTAATCACTGGAGTAAGAGCGGATATTGCTATTAAAATATTTGGTGAGGATTTGGAATATTTAGATAAAAAAGCAAATGAAATAAAAAATCTTATAGAAGATGTTCCAGGAGCAGCTGATATTATTCTCGAAAAAACAGCAGGTCTTCCTCAAATGAGCATTAAATACGATAGAGATAAAATTGCTTATTATGGAATGGATATCCAAACCCTAAACTCTTATTTAGCTATGGCATTTGGGGGTGAAGCAACAGGAAGTGTTTTCGAAGGGGAAAAGCGTTTTGATTTAGTGGTGCGACTTCAAAAAGAAAACCGTATGGATATTGACAATATTCAGCAACTCCAGGTTCCGTTGGCAAATGGGAAACAAATACCTTTATCAGAACTTGCGGATATTACATTTAATGAAGGGCCTGCGAAAATTTCAAGAGAGAATACTCATCGTCGTGTGGTTGTCAGTGTGAATGTTAGAAATCGTGATTTACAATCGGTAGTCGAAGACATACGAAGCAAAATTGATAAGAATGTTGTGTTGGAACCGGGAAATTATATTAAGTATGGTGGACAATTTGAAAATCTGGAAAATGCAAGCAAACGTTTGTTAATAGCTGTTCCTTTAGCATTATTGCTGATATTTATCTTTCTCCATTTTGCTTTTAAATCGATGAAAGATGCTATTATGATTTTCACTGCTGTTCCATTGTCAACAGTGGGAGGGGTGCTCTTTTTGTGGATTAGGGGAATGCCTTTTAGCGTGTCGGCAGGAATTGGTTTTATTGCTCTATTTGGAATTGCAGTACTCAATGGTATTGTTTTGATTGAACATTTAAAAGATTTACAAAATAAAGGAATGACAAATATGCGTGAACTTATTTTAACGGGAACAAGAGAGCGATTAAGGCCTGTGATTTTAACTGCCGCTGCCGCTGCAATGGGCTTTTTGCCAATGGCAATTTCCACTGGTGCAGGTGCTGAAGTTCAACGTCCTTTGGCTACTGTTGTTATTGGTGGATTGGTGACTTCAACTATGCTGACGATGATTGCTTTGCCATTATTATTTGAAATATTTTATAATGTTATTGGAATAAAATTCTTTCCGCTTAGGTTTGTAAGATCAAAAGCATGTGTGATAACAACGGTTTTAGTTTTATTTACTGTTACTTCTTTTGGTCAATCTAAAGAAATTAATTTGGATGATGCAATTCAAATCGCCATTCAAAATAATAAGGAATTGAATGTTTATTCATTAAAAGTGAAAGAAAGTGAAGCACTCAAGTCAACAGCTTTTTCGATTGAGAAAACTCAATTTTTTTATGGCTACGACCAGAATAATATTGCAGATAATGGATATCCTTTGAAAATTTTCGGAGTCGAGCAAAATTTTGAATTTCCAACTGTTTATTTTGCCCGGAAAAGTATTAATGAAAAGAATGTTTTTATAGCAGAAGCTGAGCGAAAAAGGAAACAGGAGTTAATTATTAAAGAAGTTTCTCAGGCTTATTATGAGATTCAATATTATATGAATGTTAAAAACGCTTACACACAAATTGAAAAGCTATACTCAGATTTTACTAAGAAGGCTGAAATCAGTAATAAACAGGGCGATATTAGTAAACTTGATTTACTTAATGCAAAAGCAAAAAATGATAAGCTTAAAATTAGAATTAGTGAAATTGATAATAATTCATTTATTGCTAATAGTAAGTTGAAATCTATAATGCAATATGACAGTTCTTATAATATTACTCTCGAAGATATTGCATTAGTTTCATTAGAAAATAAAAACAATGAATCAAGCTTAGGTTTTGATATAATGAAAATGAGAACAGATTATCAAAATTCCTTACTTAAACTTGAACGAAACCGTTTGCTGCCGGATATTTCATTAAATTATTTTGTTGGTTCAAATCAATATGCCGGTTCGCAAAACTATCAGGGTTTTCAATTTGGATTGGGAGTTCCTTTGTTTTATGGCGAACAAAAAGCGAGAATAAAAGCAAATAAAATTGCATTAGATATAAACAAGAATATGCAGGAACAGTTTCTTATTGAACTTAAATCAAAAGAAATTGAAATGAATTCTGAACTTAATAAATATAAATTATTGATTGAATATTATAATAAATCAGGTAAGGAATTAAGCGAAGAAATTTTTCGCATTGCTAATTTAAGCTATGAAAAAGGAGAAATAGATTTTTTCCAGTTTGTTATGAGTATTGAAAATGCCTGGTCGATAAAAATTGAATATTTAGAAAACGTTTTTAACTATAATAAACTGGCTTTAGAAATAAATTATTTAAACAAATAAAAATCAATAGATGAAAGGATATAAATTAATAATTCCCACTTTAATAAGTTTAACTCTGATTTTAAATGCTTGTAAAAATTCATCGGAAACATCAGATGAAAATTCAGTAGAATCAGAAGATTTAATTCAAATCACTCAAAAGCAATTTGAGAACGATGAAATGACGATAGGAGAAATAAGTACTCAGAATTTTGATAATATCGTTAAATGCAATGGAATTATAAATGCTTCGCCAAATGGAATGGCACAAATCAGTTCCCAGATTTCAGGAATAGTCGAAAGCATAAATTGTTCTTTAGGTGATTATGTGAAAAAAGGACAAGTTTTATGTATGCTTTCAAGTAATGAGTTTATTGAGCTTCAGAAGGATTTTATTGAAAGTGCAGCAAAACTCAAACAATTAGAAGCAGATTATAAACGGAATAAGGATTTATTTAAAGAGAAAATTGGAGCGGAAAAAGATTTTATTGCTGTTGAAAGTGAATATAAATCAATGAAGGCAAATTATGAATCCTTGAAGCTTCAATTAACGAAAATGAATTTGAATGTTTCAAAAATTGAAACAGCTGAGCTTTATTCGGAATTTCCAATTGTTGCACCCATAAATGCTTATGTTACATCCCAAAATATTGTTTTGGGACAATTTGCTGAGAAACAAGAAATTCTTATGGAAATAGTTGATGTTAAACAACTTCAATTGCAATTATCAGTTTTTGAAAAAGATATAAACTATTTAGATATAGGCCAGGAAATACAATTCAACACTTCAGGAAATTCTGATTCCATTTATACAGCAAAAATTAGCTCAATAGGAAAAACTATTGATGAAGAATCAAGGACAATTAAGTGCATTGCGAATATCATAAGTAAAAAGGAAAATTTGATAAATCATTCTTTTGTAGAAGCGAAAATTATTGTTAAGCAAAGGAAAGTTAAGGCTTTGCCATCTGAAGCTATTTTGAAATCAGCTAATGATTATTTTGTTTTGGCAGTCGAAAAAACAGAAAACAACATCTATTATTTAAGGAAAGTAAAAGTTGATATTGGAATGACCTTTAATGGTTTTACAGAAATTCTCAATAATGAAAATTTGAAAAAAGTACTGACTGCGGGGGTTTATAATATTGTGATTGAGTAATATATTGATACAAACCTTAATAGAAAATGAAAATCGAAAAGTTAAAAAATTATAATCAAAAGATTTTAGCAATATTTGGAACACTATTAATATTAATAGTAGTAGTTGTGATTGTTTGGTCATTAACAGAATATTTTCGAAGCTTTAGGTATGCTTATACTCCTAATGAATCAGTAATAGTATCTGAAGAAGTGGCTGTTGACAATTTTGAAAATAATATTCGTACTCATAAAATTAGTATTGAAGATTTTGAACTTATAGATACTTTAAGACGTTTATTTTTAATTCCAGTGTCTCAAACATCACTTGAAATGGAAGAAGCCATATTCAAATATAGTAGAAATTCTGGAGAGACTGATGGCTTATTAAATTTGTATGGTGGGAACTCAAACTTTTATTATGGACAACAATCATTCAATAATGCCCTTATTTATGATTCAAAAGATGGTTCTATGATTAAGCTATTTGACAAAAGAGTGAGTATTAGTAATATGTATATTGAGAAGAAATATGATGAAACTTTTATATTATTTGCAGTAATTGACAAAGATACCTATCAGGATAAAATATTAGATAAGGATGATTATAAAACTCTCTGTATATATTCAACGAAAACAGAAACAATCAAAGCTATACTAAATGAAAATGCTGACTTTAAAGAATATTATTTTTTAGAAGGTAAAGAACATATGATTATCAAATATGGAATTGATACGAATAAGGATGGAACTTGCAATTGGGATGAACCAACTGTATTGAAAAGATATTCTATGAAAGATGATAAATTAGAACCTTTAGTTAGCAATGATTTATATAATGAGCTTCAAGATTTACTTGATGGCAAAGAATAATTATTTTATTTTAAGTTTTCTTACAAATATCATTTTTACTTTTCTTAAAGTATTTAATATTTGCTTCTTTCAAGTTTAAAAAATGGAAACAAAAGAAAGATTAAATTTAGTTGCCGCATGTGGTATTGATTGTGGAATTTGCGAATTATATATATGTAAAGATAACAAACAACTTTACGATTATTTAATTTCAATAGGAATTCCGGAAAGTAAAATTCCATGCGAAGGATGTCGTGCAAATCATGGAAATTGTCCCATTCATCCTGAAGCATGCGAAACCTATAAATGTGTAAATTCAAAAAAGCTTGAATTTTGTTGTGAATGCAATGAGTTTCCATGTGTTATGTTAAATCCTGCAGCCGATAGAGCTGACAAACTACCACATAATTTGAAAGTTTTCAATTTATGTAAGATTAAAAATTCAGGTTTAGAAGCTTTCGTAAAAGAATCCCCGGAAATCAAAAACAAATACTTTAAGGGGGAAATGGTGATTGGGAAAGGACCGCAGTTGTAAATTTGAAATTCCAAAGCACAAAAATCAAATAACAAATAAATCCCAAGCTCCAAATTTTAAATTCCAAACAGGACTAACTTCCGTCTTCGGACTTCGGACTTCCAGCCCTAAATTCATTATAAAAGTAATTTTTTCTCAAAATTTATGGAATCCTAAAACTAATTGTATCTAATACTTGCATTTTAAGTATTAACCAAATTTTATCCAAATGAAAACATTAGTATTGCTATTATTAGCGACATTTTGCACTCAAATTAACTGTATCTCTCAAAACAGAATTTCTACCTGGGATATTGAAAAAATCACATCAATTCAGCTTGAGATTAGAACAAGTAGTGGAGAACTTGAAAGCAAGGTTTTTGCTGACAAGGAAAAAATTAATAAAATAATGAATTTCCTTCAGCAAGTAGATTTCAAGGAATATGTTGTTAAAAATGAAGTTGTCCATCCACGTGAGCACTGGAATTATAAAATAATTTTTACAGGACAAAGAGACCAAATTTTCATTTATGATGATTTTGCTTTTATTGGAAAAACAAGATTTCTTGTCGATAAAAAAGTTTCAATTGATTTTGCCAAACTAATTGAACAACTTTAAGATAACTAAATTTATCCTTTAGTGTATTTCCTGAAAACCATTATTACAAATTGGTAATTGTATTTTGTTAAAAATAAAATTCTACATTTGTCAATTAAATAACAAATTTTTGACACATGAAAAAAGTCAGTTTATTTATTATGGTTATCATTTTGAGTGGATTACTGCATAGTTGTGTTTCACACAGAAATAGATGTGCCGCTTTTAGTTATAAACCCAAAGTGGAAAAACAGGATTCTGATATTCCTGTTATCCAAAGTGTAGAAGTATCTGCTGAAAATTAATGCCGATAGCTATCGGCATTGAAATAAATTTATTCTATTGCCTTGCCGCCCTCACATTTAATTGTTCTGGCAGGGTATTTTTCAAATAAAGAGTAATCGTGTGTTGCCATCACAATTGTTCTTCCATTTTTATTAATTTCAAAAAGGAGATTCATAATTCCTTCTGATGTTTCAGGGTCGAGATTTCCTGTTGGCTCATCAGCAAGAATAATATCGGGGTCGTTGATTAAGGCACGTGCAATAACAACCCTTTGCTGTTCACCACCCGACAATTGATGTGGCATTTTAAAACCTTTTGTGTTAAGTCCGACTTTGTTTAATACATCATTCAATCGGTCTTCCATTTTTTGCTTGTCCTTCCAGCCTGTGGCTTTCATAATAAACAAAAGATTGTCTTTAACACTTCGGTCGATTAAAAGCTGAAAATCCTGGAACACTATTCCCAGTTTTCGCCTGAGTGCCGGGATTTGCTTGTTTTTAAGGGTTTTAAGATTAAACCCGGCAATGCTTGCTTCTCCTTCGCTGAATGATAAATCGGCATATAAAGTTTTTAAGAGGCTACTCTTTCCGCTTCCGGTTCTGCCGATTAAATAAACAAATTCACCTTTTTCGATGTCAATATTCACCTTTGATAAAACCAAATTGTTTTTCTGGTAAACATTTAAATCTTCAAGTTTTATAATAGTATCTAAACTCATAATTGCTTTTCTAAAAATCTGTATAAAAGTAATAGAATAATTTATTAGTGAAGAAAATTAATAATGAAATTTTTGAACAATGGTTTGTGATTAGTTTATTGAAATTAGAAATTAGAAATTAGAAATTAGAAATTAGAAATTAGCTTTGTTCATGAATCATTATTTCGTTAGCAGAACTTTATCAATCACAACTCCATTGTTAGTTGTTATTCTCACAAAATAAATACCTTTTGATTGTGAGCTTATGTCGATTAACATTGATTTCTTATTAGCTGGATATTGTATAATTGTTTGCCCAATTACATTAATTATTTCAACAGTTTCGATGTTTTCTCCTTCAATAAAAATCTTTCCTGTTGTTGGGTTTGGATAGACTCTAATATTGTGGACGCTGAGCGGAGCCGAAGCGTCAACACCAACAGTAGAAATTGTAACACATGCAGAAGTATCAACACACGAATTTTGAGTTACTTCAACTGCATAATCTCCATTTGCAGTAGCAGTAAAGCTTTGCGCTGTTTCTCCTGCAATTGCAGTAAAATTATTATTACAATCTAACCATTGATATAATGCTCCGCTTGCATTTGCTGTGATTGTTGGGTCCGTTGTAGTTAAACTAACATCTACATTGCATGGACTTAATTTCTGAATAAAAATATCATAATTACCTGTTGAAGTTAAATTGGCTGTTCCTGTTCCCGGATCAAAATCTACTATTAATTGAAACCCACCTGTTGTATAAATATTACCATTAGCTTTTGTAATAGAGCTACTGTAATCATCAGAAGTTCCTCCCATTTGTTTTACCCATAGAAAATTTCCAGCAGTATCTAATTTTTGAATATAAATATCCCAATTACCTACAGATGTTAAATACGCAGTATCGACTCCTGGATTAAAATCTACTGTTCCCTTAAAGCTACCTGTCGCATATATATTACAACCGTTATCAGTTGTAATGAAACTTCCTATATCATCAGATGTACTTCCCATTTGTTTTACCCATAAAAGATTTCCGGCAGAATTTAATTTTTGAATAAAAATATCACTTCCACCAACTGAAGTTAGATATGTGATTCCTGCTCCCGGGTCAAAATCTGTTGACTCATGGAAGTAACCTGTGGTATATACATTGCTTCCGGCATCTGTTGCAATGGATGTTCCACAATCCAAAAATGTTCCTCCCATTTGTTTTACCCATAAAAGATTTCCGGCAGTATCTAATTTTTGAATGAAAGCATCATAAACACCTTCAGAAGTTAAATTTATTATATTAGCTCCCGGGTCAAAGTCTACTGTTAATTGGAAAAAACCTGTTGAATAAACATTGCCATCTCCATCTGTTGTAATGGATATTCCTCTATCATAGGTAGCTCCTCCCATTTGTTTAGCCCATAAAAAATTTCCAACAGAATCTAATTTTTGAATAAAAATATCATCATAACCTAAAGAAGTAAAATTAGCTGTTCCAACTCCCGGGTCAAAATCTGTTATTCCCTGGAAGCTACCTATGGTATATACATTGCCATTTCCATCTGTTGTAATGGAATTTCCCATATCGTCATTAGTTCCTCCCATTTGTTTAGCCCATAAAAGATTTCCGGTAGTCTCTAATTTTTGAATAAAAATATCACGATAACCTACAGAAGTTAAATTAGTTGTTCCTGCACCGGGGTCAAAATCAATTGTTCCACTGAAGTAACCGGTGGTATATACATTGCCATCGGCATCTGTTGTTATTGAATTTCCACAATCATCATTAGTTCCTCCAATTTGTTTGACCCATACAAGAATTCCGGTAGAATCTAATTTTTGAATAAAAATATCTTTATTACCTGTAGAAGTTAAAGTTGTGATTCCAGCTCCAGGGACAAAATCTACTGTTCCTTTGAAATAACCTGTGGTATATATATTACCATTGGCATCTGTTGTAATTGAGTATCCCTCATCATCATCAGCCCCACCCATTTGTTTTACCCAATTAAGTCCAAGGTTTTGGGCTATTGTTAATTGTGATAAAATGAGAAATAGTACTGCTATTTGTATTTTTTTCATCGGTTTATATATTTGTGATTTTTTATTTTTAGCTATTTTTTATTTTTGAAATTAGAAATTAGAAATTTGGTTTGCTCTTGAATTTCTAATTACTAATTACTAATTACTAATTACTCAAGCACCACTTTCTCAACCACAACTCCATTAGTAGTTGTAATTTTCAAAAAGTAAATTCCTTTTGTTTCTTGTCTTAAGTCAATAAGAGTTTTTTTGCCATTAATAGTTTTTTGTTTTACTGTTTGCCAAATTATATTAATTATTTCAACAGTTTCAATACCATCTCCTTCAATAAAAATTTTACCAGTTGTTGGATTTGGATAAACTCTAATATTGTGGACGCTGAGCGGAGCCGAAGCGTTAATTCCGACTGACGAAATTGTAACACATGCAGAAGTATCAACACACGAATTTTGAGTAACTTCAACAGCATAATTTCCATTTGCAGTAGCGGTAAAACTTTGTGCTGTTGCACCAGGAATAACGGAATAGTTATTATTGCAATCTAACCATTGGTATAATGCTCCGCTTGCATTTGCTGTAATACTTGGGTCGGTTATTGTTAAACTTATATCAACAGTATCAATTGTTAAATTAAGAGTTACAATAGAATCACAACCTATAGCATTTGTTAAAATGTGCGTTGCAGTATTATTGCTTGCAGTGTAGGTTACACCATCTATCCATGTATAATTGACACAAGCAGTTATTACATCTGTTCCGGTACTTAGAATACATTGACTTAATTTTTGAATAAAAATATCATAAAAACCTACAGAAGTTAAATTGGTGACTCCTGCTCCCGGGTTAAAATCAACTGTTCCCTGAAAGCAACCTGTTGTATATATATTGCCATCGGCATCTGTTGTAATGGATCTTCCATAACTAGGAGAAGCTCCGCTCATTTGTTTTGCCCATAAAAGATTTCCTGCAGTATCTAATTTTTGAATAAAAATACCATAATAACCTGCAGATGTTAAATTGAAAGTTCCGGTTCCCGGATCAAAATCTACTGTTCCACCAAAATGACCTGTAGTATATATATTGCCATCGGCATCCGTTGTAATGGACATTGCCCTAGCAGCACCAGTTCCGATCATTTGTTTTACCCATAAAAGATTTCCTGCAGTATCTAATTTCTGAATAAAAATATCATCATAAACCGCAGAAGTTAAATTGGTGATTCCGGTTCCCGGGTCAAAATCTGCTGTTCCAAAGAAAGAACCTGTCGTATAAACATTGCCAGCGGCATCTGTTGTAATGGACATTCCAAAATCATAGGAAGTCCCACCCATTTGTTTTGCCCATAAAAGATTTCCTGCAGAATTTAATTTTTGTATAAAAATATCATCTATACCTGCAGAAGTTAAATTAGTGATTCCGATTCCCGGGTCAAAATCTGCTGTTCCACTAAAGAAACCTGTTGTATAAATATTACCAGCTGCGTCTGTTGTAATGGAGTAAACTTGATCTGTAGAACTCCCACCCATTTGTTTTACCCATAAAAGATTACCGGCAGTATCTAATTTTAGAATAAATACATCATCCAAACCTGCAGAAATCAAATTGGTGGTTCCGACTCCCGGGTCAAAATCAACTGTTCCTCTGAAAATACCTGTGGTATATAAATTGCCAGCTGCATCTGTTGTAATAGAGTATCCTTCATCATCATAAATACCACCCATTTGTTTTACCCATAAAAGGTTTCCGGCAGGATCTAATTTTTGAATAAAAATATCAGCATTACCTACAGAAGTTAAATTTACGGTTCCGATTCCCGGGTCAAAATCTACTGTTCCACTGAAGGAACCTGTAGTATAAACATTGCCAGATGCATCTGTTTTAATAGAGATTCCATAATCGTAAGAAGTCCCGCCAATTTGTTTTGCCCATAAAAGATTTCCGGTAGAATTTAATTTTTGAATAAAAATATCACGGTTACCTACAGAAGTTAAATTAGCGGTTCCGGCTCCCGGGTCAAAATCTACTGTTCCAGTGAAGAAACCTGTTGAATATACATTGCCATTGGCATCTGTTGTAATAGAATATCCCCAATTATCATCATTTATTCCTATTCCGCCCATTTGTATTGCCCACTCAAGTCCATAGTTCTGGGCTATTGTTAATTGTGATAAAATGAGAAATAGTAATGTTATGTTAAACTTTTTCATAATGATAAGATTATAGAATTTCAAATATTCGATTTATCGTTATTATAACGAGAGTAAAGGTATAAATAAATTTTGAATTATAATGCCACGAATGCACGAATATTATTTTTGAAACCACATACTTTAACTTCGAACTTCAGACATATACATTTGACATCTGATTTGATAAATCATAAATCCAATATAGTAATCAGCAGGCAATAAGCTTAAGCAAATTTATCTTTAAACCTGCGAAATAAAGCTGAAACCTGCACTTCGACTCCGCTCAGTGCCCGTTCTTGGGTCATTGAGCGGAGTCGAAATGAATCTAAGAAACTGAAACCCTTGCACTTAGGAAGTCGAAGTGTGAAACCTGAAACCCTTGCACTGAGCGAAGTCGAAGTGTGAAACTTGAAACCTGAAACCAAATTTTCCTAATACTTCACAATCTTCCTAACTGCTTTTACGCTTTTGGATTCAATAATAACTATATAAGTTCCGGTAGCAAGCTTTGTTCCTTGCTGATTTGAGCCATCCCAATAATAATTTATTAGTTTATCAGTATCATTAATTTCCCTGATAATCCTTCCGTTATTGTCAATTATTTTTAGGCTGTAGTTGGTAACTTCATTAAACTCAAAGGAAATTAAAGTTTTGTCAAAGAAAGGATTTGGACCAATATGAATTTGTTCTGCTTTTTTTGTGATAGGTTTTTCAAATATTGAAGCTCCCAGACCGTAGCTTAAATTTATGTTGATGAAATTAGCTTCATCAGTTGGATTTAGAATTTGAGGTGATGGTCCTTTTGTAAATGTTACCGATGTGACAGGACCTTGTGCATGTTCCGATGTAAATTCCACGAAGATTTTGTAGTCGCCATCTGCAACAAGATTTCCGCTAATATCTCTACAATTCCAGAAAACACTATGAGTTTGGTGAGTTGAAATGGTTGAACCTGTGATTGCATCAGTTGTATTCTCATTCGATTTTGCCTTCCAGGTATAAAGATATTTTTTTCTGGCATTTGCACGTACAATATTAGTCTTTACAAAATTACCATTAGCATCTTCAACCCATACAGCCAGAACATGTTTTGGAGCATAATTACCACCGGCAGAAACAGTTTTGAAATTAAAAATTACATGACCAACAGTTTGAGCATTAGTCATTAAATAAGCAAAAGTGAAAGTTAATAATAAAAGAATTGTTTTAGTTGTTTTCATAGTCAAATGTTTTAGTATAGTTAGTAAATAAGCGGGAAACGGGGTTCGAACCCGCGACCCTCAGCTTGGGAAGCTGATGCTCTACCGCTGAGCTACTCCCGCAAAATATTTGTGCAAATATCAAAAAGGTTTTGTTCAAAAAGAAAAGAAATTTTTAATATTTCAAATTGCAATCCCATAATGCTAGGCTTAAGTGCTTTATGAAGCTTTGTTAAAATTTGTTAAACTTAATATCAGGATTTTTATAAAAAATGATTTTTTATTTTTTTTGTAAAAAATTTTGAAAAATGGACATAATTATTGAAAATTTAACAAAAAAATACGGAACTCAAAAAGCTGTTGACAATATTTCGTTCCAGGTGAAAACCGGTGAAGTTTGTGGGTTTCTTGGGCCGAATGGTGCAGGAAAAACTACAACAATGAAAGCAATTACGACTTTTCTATCGCCAACTAAAGGTGTAATAAAAGTTGGAGAATATTCTGTTTCTGATAATGCCGAAGAGGTAAAAAAGCACATTGGATATCTTCCTGAAACCAATCCTTTGTATCAGGATATGGCCGTGATTGATTATTTGTATTTCGTTTCTGATTTGCAAGGAATAGAAAAAAGCAGGATAAAAGACCGAATTCTCGAAATGGTTATTCTTTGTGGTCTGGAAGGGGAGAAACATAAAAAAATTGAAGAACTCTCAAAAGGATATCAGCAAAGAGTTGGATTAGCTCAAGCCTTAATTCATGACCCTGAAGTTCTTATTCTTGACGAGCCAACATCAGGATTAGACCCAAACCAAATTGTTGAGATAAGAGAATTGATAAGAAGGATAGGAAGAGAAAAGACTGTTATACTAAGTTCTCATATTTTGGCTGAGGTTGAAGCAACCTGTGATAGAATTTTGATAATTAATAAAGGAAAAATTGTTGCAGACGGAACCGCTTCTCAATTAAGAAAACAAGCCCAGGGAAGAGAGATTCTTAAAGTCGGAATAGAAGGGCCGGATGAAAATACTGCTTTTCAGGCTTTACAAGGAATTGAAGGTGTTAGCTTGGTTGATTTTATTGATAGAAGTAGCAATACTTTTGAAGTACAATCTCATCCTGAAAAGTCATCAAAAAAAGCAATTTTTCAATTATGTGTTGATAAGGGTTGGTTTCTAACAGAACTAACTCCTACCGAAACAAAACTCGAAGACGTTTTCAGAGAACTAACTGTTAATTAATTCACCAAAGAAAATTTAAGAAAATGAACAAAATTTGGATAATTACAAAAAGAGAGCTGGGAGCCTATTTTAACTCTTTAATGGCTTATTTAATGATTATTGCTTTTCTGTTATTGAGCGGGATTTTTACCTGGTTTTTTGGCTCAGATGTGTTTTTTAGGAAGCAAGCAGATTTACTGGCATTTTTTAATATAGCACAATGGACTTTATTCTTTTTTATTCCGGCATTAACAATGCGTTTGCTGGCTGAAGAAAATCGTTCAGGTACAATAGAATTATTATTAACCAGACCTATAAACGATTGGCAAATTATAATGGGGAAATTTTTGGCAACTTTAATTCTTGTCACTACAGCATTATTTCTGACTTTTCCATACTATATTACTATCGCAAAAATAGGCACTGTTGACCATGGAACTATTATAGCCGGCTATATTGGATTGATATTTCTTAGTGCGTTTTATATAGGAATTGGAGTTTTTACAAGCAGTATTTCTAATAATCAAATTATCGGCTTTTTATTAGCTCTATTTGTCGGAATATTCTTTCAGTTGATATTTGGTTTTGTATCAAACAACTTTTCCGGTTTTATTAGTAATCTTTTAAGTTATTTAAGTGTTACTGTTCATGTTGAGTCAATATCTCGTGGTGTACTTGATTCGAAGGATATAATTTACTTTTTGTCTTTCATATTACTATCACTGTTTTCAACTCAAGCAGTTATGGCGAAAAAAAGATTATAATATAAATTTATTTCTGGATTAAAAAATATAGACAGATGAAAAAAAATAATACAATAACATTCAACCTACTGGTAATAATTGGGATATTATTAGTGGTTAATATTTTGTCAGACAGTTTCTTTTTTAGAATTGATTTAACTGAAGACAGCAGATATACATTAAGTCAGGCAACCAAAGATATTTTAAGAAATCTTGATGAACCGGTAACAGTTACGGCATATTTTTCTGAAGACCTGCCTGCTGATGTTGCAAAGGCAAGAAGAGATTTCAAAGAACTCTTGATAGAATATGTGAACTTATCAAAAGGAATGCTTGATTATGAATTTATCGACCCAACGAAAAACGAAGAAACAGAGAAAGAAGTAATGCAGCAAGGAATCCAACCGATTATAATTAATGTAAGAGAAAAAGATCAAAATGTGCAGAAAAAAGCATATCTGGGTGCTGTTGTTCAGTTAGGCGAAAGGAAGGAAATTATACCGGTTTTATTGCCGGAAGGACCAATTGAATATTCATTGTCAACAAGCATTAAAAAACTTTCAGTTACTGATAAGCCATTGATTGGATTTGTTCAGGGTCATGGCGAACCATCTCTTAATATGTGTATGCAAGTCAGCCAACAATTGTCAGTAATGTATAATGTTGAAGAAGTTGACTTAAGCACATCAAACAATGACTTAAACAAGTATAAAACAATAATTTTTTTGAGACCAACTGATACTGTTCCACCACCTCATTTAGCCCAACTCGACAAATATTTATCGGAAGGAGGCAATATGTTCATTGCCTTAAATACAGTTAATTTTGATTTTACCACAGCTCAGGGTAATGTGGTTTATACTGGCGTTGCTGAGTGGCTGGAGCAAAAGGGGCTTAAAGTGGATAATAATTTTGTTATTGACGGAATAAAATGTGGAACCGTGAGTGTTCAACAACAACAAATGGGAATGACTTTTAATACTCAAATACAGTTTCCATATATTCCTATAATCTATAATTTTAGTGAGCATACAATAACAAAAGGGCTTGAAGCGATAGTTTTACCAATGGTAAGTTCAGTTCAATATCAGGGAGACACAACTGCTATTTTCACACCATTACTAAAAACTTCTGAACAAAGTGGAATGCAAACGCCTCCTTTATATTTTGATGTTAATAAAAGATGGATGCAAAATGATTTTCCTGTTTCAAATATTACCGTAGCAGGCGTTTTGACCGGCAAATTTGGTGGTAATAAAAAATCGAGTATTGTTATTGTCGGCGATGGGGATTTCCCTGTTAATGGTGAAGGTCGGGGAGCACAACAATTGCAACCGGATAATTTAAACTTTATTGTAAATTCAATTGATTGGCTTTCGGATGACACAGGTTTAATTGAACTCAGAACAAAGGGTGTAACTGCTCGTCCTTTGGATGAAATTGATGATAGTAAGAAAATGTTTCTTAAGTGGCTTAATACAGTGTTGCCAATATTGTTAGTAATAATTTATGGTTTTATTAGATGGCAAAGAAATCGTAACATAAGAATTAAAAGAATGGAGGAAGGTTATGTTTAAAAAGAAGAATTTTATCATACTAATAGTTTTATTAGTAATACTTATAATTATTGCAGTTATAACAAAAGTCAGTGATAACAAAAAACTAGACAGAACTTTTAATAGAGAATTATTTGCAATTGACACAGCAAGTATTTCAGAAGTTTCTTTTATTTCAAAAAAAGATAATAAAGAAATAAAAATCATAAAGAATTCAAAAATGTGGGATTTGCAGTGTGATGGGCAGAATTATCCGGCAGATGAAGAATATATTGTCAATTTGATAAATGAACTAAGTAAAATTAAGATTGAAAGAATTGCTTCACGTGATGATTCAAAATGGTCAGAGTTTCAAGTTGGCGATTCACTTGGTGTTAATGTTAAAATAAGCTATCCTAATCAGGAGCCTTTAAATATTGTTGTTGGAAAATATTCAGTCCAACAATCGAATAATCCTTATCAGCGAAGTATGGAATTTAGTTCTTACCTAAGATTAGCGGATGAAAAGGAAGTTTATTCGGTGAAAGGTGGTGTAGCATTCTTTTTTAGTAATGGCTTAGATGCTTTTCGTGATAAAAAACTTGTGAAAGTTAATAAAACTGATATAACTAAAATCACATTTAATTACCCAGCAGATAGTGCTTTTGTATTGACTAAAGAAAATGAAAATTGGCTTGTGAATAATAATAGTGTGGATTCCACGGAAATCGATAATTACTTAAACATGATTTCAAATCTAAGTGCTTATGATTTTGTTGAGGAGGGAGCATCGCAAATAAACATTGCAAGTCATTCATTGCAAATTGAAGGGAATAATTTTAGTGCTATTGAATTGAAGGCAATCCCAGCAGATACGATTAATAAATATTTAATCTCATCTTCAATAAATCCAAAATCATTTTTTAGTGGAGAGAAATCTCAATTATTCGAAAGAGTTTTTGTTCCAATGCAGAAGTTTGTAGTAAACAAATAGATTAATATTCAGATTAATTGACTATAAGAAAACTTTTTTTGGAAAACTATAATAAAATTTTTCCCTATTAAAATCGATTCTAAAATCCAAATTTTGTTTTTAGATTGTTTGAATATTGTAGTTTTTGTTTTTCGAATTTATTTGTTATTTGTTTTTTGAGATTTGGAATTTTCTTGCTATTTAATCCGAAACTCAAATTTTTTCTTCAATTTATCTTTGTTGAAATTAAGTGCTATATAATAAGGAATAAGTAACCCAATTGAAACTAAAGCTGCTAATCCTTCATTTACTGATGTTGCAGTAAGAATAATTAAACTTGTAACTACAATAATTAACGGAAGAAAGTAACCATAGAAAACAGCTTTCATTCCTAAAGATTTTTCTAAAACAACAGTTACCTTTTCACCAACTTTATAATCATAATTATGGTTTGAAACTTCGATTATTTTCTCTTTCATATCCGAAACATTACACATCCCCTTAGCAGAGCATGAAACACAAGCTGATTCAGCAATAATACTGATGTAAATTGTCGAATCATCAATTTTAGTAATTATTCCTGAATGTTCTATATTGTCTTTTTGAGTTGTCATTATCAAAATTTTTGCAAATATATGAATTGGAGATTAGAAATTAGTTTTAGTATATTAGTATTTAGAAATTAAACATCGAACAATTCAAACCCTAAATCTTAATTTCTAAATTATAAACAATATCTAAATTCTAATATTTAAAAATTCTAACAATTCAACAACTTGCATTCAGCAGTCAAGTCTAACAATTTAACAATGTAACAATTGAACAATTTATTACTTACTTTGCATCCAATAAAAAGAGCAAAACTTAATCATTAAAAAAAATCCACAAAAAAGTTTTGTCATATTAAAAGAAAATTCTACTTTTGCACACCAATTTTAAATAGGTATAAATAGAAAACACTTAAGCATATATGTATTTAACTGCTGAAAAACAAAAAGACATTTATAAGGAGTACGGTAAATCGGAATTCGATTCCGGTTCTGCTGAAGGGCAAATAGCATTGTTTACTTTTAGAATCAAACATTTAACTGAGCATCTTAAAATCAACAAAAAGGATTTTGCAACTGAATATTCTCTTATTAAAATGGTAGGGAAAAGAAGAAAACTTCTTGATTATTTAAAACAAAAAGATATTGAAAGATATCGTGCAATCATTAAAAAACTACAGCTAAGAAAATAAACTTAGCTTATATTATAAAGATTTAAGAAAGGCAATTATACCAATTGCCTTTTTTTGTCATATACTAAAAAATATTATTTACACTAAAAATATAAAATTTATGTCAAATATTGGAATTTCAAAATCCTTTGATTTAGGAGACGGAAGAATAATTTCAATTGAAACCGGAAAGCTTGCAAAACAAGCTGATGGATCTGTGGTAGTAAAAATGGGTGACACCATGTTACTAGCTACTGTTGTAGCAAAAGAGGAAGCAGCAACAAATGTTGATTATATGCCATTATCAGTTGATTATCAAGAAAAATATGCTGCTGCAGGAAGATTCCCGGGTGGGTTTTTCAAAAGAGAAGCACGACCATCTGAAAACGAAATATTAATTAGCAGGTTAGTTGACAGAGCATTACGTCCGCTTTTTCCTGAAGATTTTCACTCTGAAACACAAGTTATTATTAATTTAATTTCTGCTGACAAAGATATTGCACCTGACGCATTAGCGGCTTTAGCAGCATCTTCAGCATTAGCCGTTTCAAATATTCCATTTAATGGTCCTATTTCAGAAGTAAGAGTTGCCAGAATTAATGGCGAATACAAAATCAATCCTGCAATTTCAGAAATGCCCGAAGCCGACCTTGATCTTATTGTTGCTGCATCTTATGATAACATAATGATGGTTGAAGGCGAAATGAAAGAAGTTGGTGAAGATGCCATGATGGAAGCAATTAAAGTAGCTCACGAAGCTATTAAAATTCAATGTACAGTTCAATTAGAATTGGCAGCAATGGTTCAAAAGGCAAACCCAAAACGTGAATATTGTCACGAAGAAAATGACGATGAACTAAAAAATAATATCAAAAAAGCAACTTATAATAAAGCATATAAAGTTGCTGCTGAAGGAATAGCTGATAAAAAATTAAGAAGCAAAAAATTCAAAGAAATTGTTGAAGAATTTGTTGCTACACTCACCGAAGAAGAAGCTGCTGAAAAAGCATCTTTAATCAAAAAATATTATCATGATGTAGAAAAAGAAGCTGTTCGAAATTGTGTTCTTGATACAAGATTAAGACTTGACGGCAGAGCATTGGATGAAATTCGTCCAATTTGGTCAGAAGTTGATTATTTGCCAGCAGCACATGGCTCTGCAATTTTCACAAGAGGAGAAACTCAATCACTAACATCCGTAACATTAGGAACAAAACTTAATGAGCAGATTATTGATGGTGCTTTGTTTGAAGGAAAAAGCAGATTTTATTTACATTATAATTTTCC
>JAIPBB010000046.1 GCA_021739805.1 Saprospiraceae bacterium
AGATTTAGGGGTTTTTTGTCATAAAACAAAAAAAAATAATATTACAAAACAATGAAATTATTTTAGTTTCCATGTCGTATTTATTGGAAATCCTCTTAGAAAATCTTCAATAGGCATACGCTTTTTCCCTGCAATTTGTATTTCGTTGATATAAAGTAAGCCTCCATTTACCTTTATATATAAATAGCTTTTGCCATCAGTTAAAATCTTATTCTCAAATCTTATATTTGAATCTGGAATAATTGATGCCTTAAAAATTTTGAAACTAAAAATATTATCATCAGGAGAAATG
This sequence comes from Saprospiraceae bacterium, assembly GCA_021739805.1. Next base: position 293 of record JAIPBB010000046.1, read on the forward strand.
AATTCGCTGAAAGCTGCCGGGTATGGACTCAAACCACGAATAAAATTATAAAGATTTTCAATGCTTTCGTCCCAGTTTATTCTACAATCTTCTTTAAAAATTTTAGGTGCTGTCTTAATTATCATATGGTTTTCAATAATTTCAGACTGAGGTGTTGGTTTAAAACTATTCTCTTGTATAAGTTTTACTGATTTTAAAACCAAATTAGCACCAAATCTCATTAATTTATCATGCAAATCACCTACAGTATCTTCATTTTCAATAATTACCTTTTCTGAAGAAATAATACTTCCTGTGTCGATTTCATGTTTAAGAAAAAAAGTTGTTAGCCCGGTTTCCTTTTCTCCATTGATTATAGCCCAATTAATTGGAGCAGCACCTCGATACTGAGGCAGGAGAGATGCATGCAGATTAAAAGTCCCCATTGGTGGCATATTCCAAACAATCTCGGGAAGCATGCGAAAAGCAACAACTATTTGTAAATCAGCTCTTAGTTCCATTAATTCATGAATAAAACTCTCATCTTTAAGATTAGTAGGTTGTAAAATATTTAACCCATTTTCGAGAGCATACTTTTTTACATCAGATTCAGTTATTTTTTTTCCACGGCCGGCTGGTTTGTCAGGTGCTGTAATCACACCAACAACATTATATCCGTTTTTAATAAGGATATCCAATGAAGAAACAGCGAATTGAGGCGTTCCCATAAATACTATACGTAGATTTTTGTTCATTGGAATTGTTTTTTGTAATGCAAAGTTAATGGAAATGATTCAATTGTTAAATTGTTCGATTGTTATATTGTTAAATTGTTATAACTCTTTTTTTTTAATTTCCTGATTAATTATATGTCCTTAAATACCTTATATGGTTAAAGGCTTAAATTTTTAAATTATTATAATATTATAAGCCTTTTTCCAATTTGCAATTTCTAATTTCTAAATACTATGTACTAGCTACTTAAAAATCACAATTCATTATTCCCGAATTCATCATCAAGAAAATCAGTTTCATTAAATAATTCGTCTTCAAGATTTATCATTTTCATTGCAGTGATTGCAGCTTCAACACCTTTGTTGCCATGTTTTCCGCCGGAACGATCCTTTGCTTGTTGAAGGTTATCAGTTGTTAAAACTCCAAATATTACAGGAATACCATTGTCTAAACCAACTTGTGATATACCATTTGAAACAGCATTACAAATAAAGTCAAAATGCTTGGTTTCACCTTGTATAACACAACCAAGACAAATAACGGCATCAATGTCAATATAGTCAATCATAAGCTGAGCACCAAGAGTAAGTTCAAAACTTCCGGGAACGTGTTTAATTATGATGTCTTCTTCATTAGCTCCGTTATCTTTGAGTGTTTGGATAGCACCTTCTGCAAGTGCATGAGTGATTTCTGTATTCCATTCAGAAACAATTATTCCAAATCGCATTCCTTCTGCTGACGGTAATTCATTTGTGTCGTATTCTGAAAGATTGTTTAAATGTGTTGCCATAATATTTTATTTATTTGGATAAAATTACAATTTATTTGGATAAAAAAAATGGGTAATTTAATTACCCATTTAATAAATATTTTCTTTTGATATTTTAGAGACTACCACCAGCCCTTGTAATATACTTTTCCATTTTTCCTTCTCTAGCTTCATAACTATTTGGAAATTCCCGTTTGATTTTTTTATAAACTTCAACAGCTTTTTCATTTTTACCTAATAATTCATAAGTCCAGCCAGCCTTCAATAGAAACATAGGAGATGTCAGATTATTTTCACTCAATTCAGCAGCTTCCAAATAATGATCTAAAGCTTCTTCGGTTGAGCCTAATTCAAGATATGCATCACCAAGAGCACCTTCTGCCATTGGAGCAACTATCATATCATCTGAATCAAAATCTTCAAGATAATCAATAGCACTATTAAAGTCGCCAAGTTTTAAAAAACATATTCCGGCATAATAATTAGCAAGATTTGCTGATTTAGTAATCCCATAGTCATCAATGATTTGGATAAAACCTGCATTAAGATTGGCATCACCATATAAAGCCAATTGTAGTGAATCTTTTTCAAAATACTGTTCAGCAACAAACATTTGAGCTTGAGCTTCTATTTCTTTAGGTGCCAGAATGAATTTTTTAAAACCCATATATCCTAAAACAATAATGATAATTCCCAATATTATGTAGGTTAACAGGTTTTTGTTTTTCTCAATAAACTGTTCAGTTTTACTTAGAGCTTCTTCAACTGCTAACAAATTATCTTCTGCTTGTTCTTTCTTTTTTGCCATAATGATTTATTTTCGAGGTGCAAAAGTAAATTATTTTATTAAATAATTAAAGCATAAAAAATTAATTTTCAACAATTGAATTTTAATAATTAAAACTTCGATTAGAGCTTTTTTAATATCCAGCCAAAAGAATTTTGAAAGAATTGCAAAATAGTATTATTTTTTAATCCTTTAACTAGAATAATTTTCCCATATCGGGATTTTTTATAATTCAGCTTTAATGTAAAAGTATTGATATAAAGGAATATAGAATCATTGCATTAAATGGTGCGATAATTGAATAAGCCAAATACAAAATTATTAAAGAAGTCATGAAAAGAATATTTATAACTCTCGCAGCCATCAGTTTTTTAATAGCAATGACATCTTGTTCAACTTCCAATACTTTAAGTGCAAATAGATGCGTAACGTCAAAAAAATGTAATAGGGCAGCTAAAAAAGTATTTAACAAGTCTCCAAAAGTTTGGTGTAGTCAAGGTGCTTTCAATGAGTGGTAAGGAATTTTTATTCTAAAATATTATATATCAGTGTAATTAGATGTGTGTTGATAAATAAGTCCGTCCAATTGACGGACTTTTGTTATTTTAGCCTTCGCTAATAACATTAAAGATGTTTCTCGAAAAACTTTATCTAAACAATTTTAAAAACTATATAGAAGCTGAATTTAGTTTCACTGAGAAAATAAATTGTTTTGTTGGAAACAATGGAGCAGGAAAAACTAATCTTCTTGATGCATTATATTATTTGTCATTCTGCAAAAGCTATTTCAACCCTATTGACTCGCAAAATATCAGGCATGATGAAAACTATTTCATGGCACAGGGAATCTATCGAAAGAATTCGGGAAGTTCAGATAATATACAATGTATCGTTAGAAAAAATCAAAAAAAACAATTCAAGCTTAATAAAAAAGAATATGACCGCTTAGCTGACCATATTGGCTACTTTCCATTGGTAATTATAACACCGGCAGATACTGACCTTATTAATAATGGTAGCGAAGAAAGAAGAAAATTTCTTGATGGAATAATTTCTCAGTTTGATGCTGCGTATTTGAATGATATTTTGGATTATAATAAGGTATTGTTTCAACGCAATGCTTTGTTAAAGAGATTTGCTGAAAATAACTATTTTGATGAAGCTGCTTTGGAAATTTGGGATATGCAAATAATCAAACTTGGTCAAAAAATATTTTTGAAAAGAAATGAATTTATTGTGAATTTTACCCCTTATTTTCAAAAGTATTTTGAGTTTGTAACAAGCGAAAAAGAACATGTTACAATTACATACGAATCTCACTTAAAAACAGATAATTTAAAAGACTTACTTAAAGCATCAATTAAAAAAGATCGTATTCTTAAATACACAACAAGCGGAGTTCATAAAGATGATTTAAACTTCCTGATAAATGATTATCCAATTAAAAAATTCGGATCTCAGGGGCAGCAAAAATCTTTTATTGTAAGTGTAAAACTTGCTCAATTCGATTATATAAAAAAAGTCAAAGGTTTTAAACCTGTTCTTTTGCTTGATGACATATTTGACAAATTGGATATTAATAGAATCCAACAACTTATGAAACTGGTCGCAGACAACAATTTTGGTCAGATTTTTATTACTGACACATCCGGAGATAGAATTAAATTGATATTCAATGAAATATCTGCAAGTTACAGTATTTTTGAAATAAACAATGGAATAGTACAAAGCTTATAAATACGAAAGGGAAATTATGAAAAAGACTAATGAAGTTACTTTAAAAGAGGCTATTCGTGAACTTATCGAAACTTACAAATTGGGAAGCAAACTTAATGAAGTGAATATAAGAAGTTCATGGGTGAAACTTATGGGTAAAATGATTGCTAAACATACCGAAGAAATTAAACTGGTAAACCATAAGCTTTTTATTAAACTTAGTTCATCTGCTTTAAGACAAGAGCTTTCGTATGCAAAATCAAAAATCATTAAATTATTGAATGAAGAATTAGGCAATAATGCAATTAGCGAAGTTGTTCTTCAATAAAGCGGTTAAGGTTCAAGGGTTTCAGGTTTAAGGTTTCAGGTTTCAGGATGATGCATAATTCAGGATGCAAGATGTTAATATCAGCCAACTTTGCTAGATAAACTATAAAAAGCAAATATTAGAATTTCGTTATAACGACATTTTTGACATTTAAATTGATTACTTTACCAGAAATGATAAAAGCTTTTGGTCTTCGATAAATGCTTCCAACCTATCGCCAATGCTAACCGGACCAACACCTGCAGGAGTTCCTGTGTAAATTAAATCTCCTATTTTCAAAGTCATAAACTTCGAAACATATTCAATAATTTTATCAATACTAAATATCATTTCGGATGAAACGCTTTGCTGAACTATTTCTGAGTTTTTTTCTAATCGAAAATTAATATTATTCAAGTCTGAAAATTCACCTTTATCAATAAATTCGCCCAAAGGAGATGAGTAATCGAAAGATTTTGAAATTTCCCAGGGCAGTCCTTTTGCCTTACATTTTCTTTGAATGTCTCTCGCAGTAAAATCAATGCCGATGCCAATTTCGTTATAATAAGTATGAGCAAATTTCTCTTGAATATTCTTTCCTAATTTTATGATTTTAACAACCAATTCAACTTCATAATGAATCTCAATTGAAAAATCAGGTAAGAAAAATGGACGGTTTTTAACAAGAAGTGTAGATTCAGGTTTTAGAAAGAAAATTGGTTCCTTTGGAATAGGATTATCCAATTCCTTGGCATGGTCAATATAGTTTCTGCCAACACAAATTATCTTCATTAGCGACAGTAATTTTTATCCAAAATTTATTGAGCCTTTATTGAAATTTCTCAATTTTATTGCTGTAATAACTTTTTTTGTCGATAGTGGAAACTCACTTTTCATCATCCAATCGTAGTAGGAACGTTCTTTCTCGAAAACTTCATCAACAGTTTTTCCTTTATGCTTTCCAAAGTTAAAAACTTCTTGATCTTTATCGTTGAAAACAATATGCCCAATAAGGTCAACATTTCTGTTTATAAATGAAAATTCATGAAGAGCTTTAATGTCATTTACTACAGGTTTGCTGATTTCTCCGTTTTTATCTTTATACTCAGCATCCTTATACATATCAAGTTGAGCTTTTAATATTTCAAGTGTTGCTTCGGTGTCAGCAGATGCACTATGAGCGTTTTCCAAATCTTTTCCACAATAGAATTTATAAGCTGCTGAAAGTGTTCTTTGCTCCATTTTATGGAATATATTCTGAACATCAACAAACCTGCGACCTCTTAAATCAAAATCGACATTTGCTCTTAAAAATTCTTCAACCAATAATGGAATATCAAATTTATTAGAGTTATAACCTGCAAGATCACAATTATTAAGAAAATTATTGTAATCGTTAGCTATTTCGCTAAAAGTAGGACAGTCTTTTACATCAAAATCATAAATTCCATGGATTTCTGAAATTTCTGCAGGAATTGGCACTCCCGGATTTATTCTATCAGTTTTTGTTTCAGATGTTCCGTTAGGGTGTAATTTAATAATAGAAATTTCAACGATACGGTCAGTAGCAACTTTAATTCCTGTTGTTTCAAGATCGAAAAAGGCAATAGGTTTAGTCAGATTTAATTCCATGATAACTTTATGATTTTGTTTATGTGAAATTTATTTGCAAATTTATGAATTATTATTGCCAATTCTCGTGTTTATTTATTTCATCTCTTTCCGATTTCAGTAAAATATCTCTAATAATATGAGTATCACGACTGTCACGATCTGCAATGTGAAGGTTCTCAATAATATAATCGTAATAATCGTATGCTTTAACAACAATTTTATAATCTCCGGGAGGAAGTACAATGGCAAATTTTCCATTATATCGATTAGAAGAATATTTCCCAAAAACCGAATTAGTTCTTTTATCATAAACAGTGAAGTTGGCAATAAAATCCCTATCGATAACAATTTTATCTTCCAAAATTTCATTTCCTTTCACACTGTCATTTCGGGAATAATACTTTGCTGCTTTTGTATATAATATTGTGTTAATGCTATCTGCTTCTTTAACTTTTTCTTTATGTAATTCAACTGCATCAAGGGAATCTATATTGAAAATATTGCCAATAAGAATAGTATAAGTAGGGTCAACATCATTAAAAGTAACTCTATAAATGTCGAGATTTCCAACACCACCTTTTCTTAATGCCGAAATATAAGCATGTCTTCCTGAACTTGTTAAAGATATTGTTTTGTTGTCGTCCGGTGTATTAACAGGATATCCTATATTAACAGGTTGCGACCATGTTTTTGAATCATTATCCCAAATGGATTTGAATAAATCAAGGTCGCCCATGCTATTGTGTCCGACTGAGCAGAAGTATAATGTTTTCCCATCGGGAGCTAAATATGGAAAATCTTCATCAAACTTAGTGTTTATGTTTGAGCCGATATTTTCTGCAATTCCCCAACTGCCATCAGGCATTTTTTTTGAAATATAAATATCTTTTCCACCTAAGCCACCTTCACGATTGCTGGCAAAATACAATGTTGAATTATCCAGACTTAATGTAGCAGATGATTCAATGTTTTCGGAGTTTATATTTATTCCAGCATATTCAGCTTTCAAATATCCTTTGCCTCGTTTCTGAGAAATAAATAAATCCTTTTCACCTACAAAATTATCGAAGTATAAAAACAATCGGCTTCCATCCGGAGTCATTCCAACAAGCTCTTCAACCAATTGTGTGTTGATAATAGGTGTGAACCTTCTTACATTTTTCCATTTTCCTGATTTATATACAGTTTGGTATATGTCAGCAGTGATATAACCATCAAGATTGACGTAATTACCAATATTTCCTTGTCTTTGAGATGTGAATAAAACCATCGATTCATCCTGTGGAATATAGGCATTATAATCAGGGTATTTTGAATTTATATTTTCCCCAAGGTTTTCAATAGTAACATTTATTGGATTTTGAATTGCAACTTTTGCATTTTGACACATTTCAATTCTTCGGATTGCAGGAATACTTTCAGTATCTTCTTTGTCTTTCAACAGAGAAATATATTTTTCAAATGCTTTAATTGCATCATCAAATCTATAAGCATAGGAATAGGCTCTTCCTAAATCATACCAAGCCTTATTCTCATATTTGTCTTGTTTAACAACCCATTCTAAATAGGGGATTGCTGCTGTTTTGTCATCGTTTAGATTGATGTGACAAATGCCGATATTGTGTTTATAGGTAACATTAGTGCTGTCCTCTTTTATTAATTTGAGATATTCTGCCAAACCTTCATTATAATTATTGAACATGAGGCAATATTTTGCAAACTTTTCGTCAGGTTTAAGATTGGTTTTTAACATCTGACTAAAAACATTATTATGGCTAACAAGAAATAACAAAATCATTATAACTAGCCATTTTCTTATGTTTATATGGTTTTTCATCAATTTTGACACAAAATATTTTAATAAATGCTAAATTATAAAAATTGAAAACTGATGTTATTTTAAATATCGTTAGTTATTAACAATAATATTGTGGAAATAAAAAACCATAAAACTCATTAATACTTATAAGGAACTATTGTGTGAAATTTCAATTCTGATATATACCGCATTACTTATTCTATAAAGCTTTTGCTTTGCAAAATTGTTAAGAATTAGGATATTTTCTCCCTAAGTCCCTAATTCCTTTCACAATAATATTCAGGTCGTTCGAAAGTTTATAATCACGTGCATAAAGAATGTTTAACTTTGAAATTGTGTCGCAAGTGAATTCCCTGTTTTTGAAAGCATCAGTAGGGGATAGGACTCCTTTTTTTATTATAGGTATCTTTTCTGTTTTGCTATCTTTTGGATTATAACTCACCCAGGATTTGACACCAAAAAGCACATAGAAAATATTAGAAATAAAACCAAATGGTCTTTTTACAATAAAAACCAATATAGGTAAAAAAGGAATAAAAATTAAACTTGTTATTAAGTCAAGAGTGCGTTTAGAGCGTTTATTAACTTTTTTCACAATTGAATTTATATCGATTATATAAAGTTCACCGGAAGTATTAATTGAATTGCTGCCAATAAGAAATGAGCCTTCTTCAGGTGCAGTTTTAATGTTGACTTCTGATTTTTGTAGGTCAGACATTTTATTAATTATAATTTGAGCTGGAATATTTTTACTACAAAATATTACTTCATCAATTTTGTAGATTTCGACTATCTCACTTAGTTGGTTAATGTTTCCAATAAAGTAAGTGTTTTCGGTTTGTTCAGGACTCACAAAACCAATAAAACCAGTATTTATATAAGCTTTTCGTAAAATATTGGAAACTCTTTCCGATTCAATTTGATCTCCAATAATAATAAAGCGTTTGTTTTTATTTGCTCCAATTCTAAATGCCTTCACATTAAATAAACTAAGAACTAAACGCCAGCCACTAAGTGAAATCATAGCCCACAATGTTCCAAGCAAGATAATTGCACGTGAAAAACGCCAGCTTTCAGGAAGCAGTGAATAAAACACAAGGATAACAACTGAACCAATTATAATTCCTTGTAATAATTTTCCAATTCTTAAAGGTTTGTCGTAACCACCACTAAGAAAAATAGAAATCAACCAGATTAAAATATAAGAAGGCAAAGCTATTGTAAGGAATTCAGGAGGATATTTGCCACCTTCAATAAACTTCACATTATGTTCCCAATAGCCTTTTATGAAATAAATTCCACCAAATAAGACAATTATATCTACAAGGGGTTTGAATACTTTTGTTATAAAACGAGCAAAAAGAGCAATTGATGCTCTGAAATAAATGGCGATATTTATTAGTATTGAAAATATATTAGCATTTTTGCTTGAATAATGCTTTTTCGCAAAAACAATCATTGCATTATAAAACATGAAAACATAGTTAGCTGTTCCTTTTTTCGTGCTTTCACCTTTATAATGAATAATCCTTGTCTCGGGATAGTAATAGTTTTTATATCCCGCTTTAATCAAACGATATGAAAGGTCGATGTCTTCGCCATACATAAAAAAGCTTTCGTCAAGTAAACCTGATTTATCTAATGCTTCCTTTCGTAACAACATAAATGCTCCAGACAAAATTTCAATTTCGTGAATTTCATCATTGTCAAGATAACCAAGATGATATTTACCAAAAAGTTTTGATTTTGGAAAAATGGCTGAAAGTCCGAATATTTTGAAAAATGCCGATGATGGAGTAGGGAGACCACGTTTTGATTCAGGTAAAAATTTTCCTTTACCATCAATCATTTTAACTCCAAGTCCGCCTGCATCAGGATGTTCATCCATAAAAGAGATTACTTTTTTGAATGTATCATCTTCAACAACTGTATCGGGATTTAATAGCAAAACATATTCGCCTTTTGAAATTTTTATTGCCTGATTGTTAGCTTTTGAAAAGCCGGTGTTTTCTTTGTTTTGAATAAGCTGAATATCTCCAAACTTATCTTTTAGCATTTTCACTGAACCATCAACCGAATTATTATCCACCACAATTACTTCAACATCCAGTTTTTTAGATGCCTTACGAACAGATTGAAGGCACTGCTCCAGAAAGTGCTCAACATTGTAATTTACTATTATAACAGATAGTTTCAATACTTTGTGCTTGGTTTAATAGTCGTTAACGAAATAGTTTTCAAATATAGTATAAAAAAAGGGAGGTTTTGGAATTGAAATAATAATATTTAATTCCCGGAAAGTTTATTGTAAATTTTAATTTATCCGTACGAATACTTAGCTAAAATCCATACTACTACGTATTTACTTTTATTTTATTTTTTTTAATTTTGTGTAGAATCGACCTTTATTAAAAAACTATTTATTAACAAAAACTAAGAATCATGAAAAAATTAAGTATTACAATTTTAGCATTAATGTTTTCTGGAATGGCTTTCAGCCAATATGTTTTTGACACAATAAACAGTGGAGTAAGCCCGGGTGCTTATAATGCAATTTCAAGTGTTAATTTTATTGATGAAAATAATGGCTGGATAACAGCAGGAGCACTCAAAGACAAGGTACTTAAGACTACTGATGGTGGAGACACATGGAATGTTGTAACTATTGATGCAACAACACAAAGGTATTATAAAGATGTCCAATTCCTTGATGCAAATACTGGTTTTGTGCTTTCAAGTTCAGGTTACATTTTCAGAACAACAAATGGAGGAACAACTTGGGAACAAAGCCCATGGCTATATGGATGGACAACAACAGAAGGTTACTCCGGAAATGGGAATCTGCAGTTTTTTGATGCAAACACAGGTTATGCAACCAGAACAAGTTATAGTGTTGTTAAGATTACTAATTTCTCCACCGCTTCAGGTTGGACTAAATTAAATTCTTTTTCTTCAAGTCATTATAATAATATGCACTTTGCTGATTCAGTGCATGGATGGGTTGTCACTGATGTAACCGCCGGTTCAAATGGATACCACACAGATGATGCGGGAGCCACTTGGACAAAAGACACAATATTTGCTAACAATAAAGACATTAATGCAGTTTTTGCAGTTGATGCCGACACAATTTATGCAACTTCCGGTTTATCAAGAATATATAAAACAACTGATGGGGGAGATAGTTGGAATGAATTAGCAACTACTGGAAATGACGGGTTAAATGGCATTCACATGTCAAGTCCGAAATTTGGCTTTGTGGTTGGGCAAGGACCAACAATATTTGTTATTGATAATTATGGAACCACAGTTACATCAGCAACAGTTAATGGAACTAATGAAACATTAAGTGATGTATATTCTATTGGTGAGAATTTTGCCATTGCGGTAGGCTATCAAGGTACAATGCTAAGATTTAAATCCGGTGGTTCATCTGTTGCTGAGATTAAAGAAGTAGAATTTAATTTATTCCCAAATCCGGCAAAGGAAAATATTACAATCAAATTTGATAGCTCAAATGATTATGAAAAAATTGAAATTATTGATATGCTTGGCAAAACAGTTAAAACCATAATAACTCAAACAGCAAATAATAAAATTAGTATTGATATTTCAGATTTGGATAATGGAATCTATTTCCTTAAAGGAAACTCTCAAGTAAAGAAGTTTGTAGTGAGTAAATAAACAAACAGTGGATTAATTGATTTGAAAAGGGCTGCAATTTTTTGTGGTCTTTTTTTGTTCTATTTTAAAACATTTATTTGTTTTGTTATCCAACTTATTGTATATTTGCCGAAAACTTATCCAAAAATATGAAAACCGAATTAAACAATAAAGAATTAGGAAATAGAATATTAAGCATAAGAAAAGCTAAAGGTCTTTCCCAGGAAGAGCTTGCTTCACTTATTGGTATTTCCCGGCCTTCACTTGTTCAAATTGAACTTGGAAATCGTAAAGCATCAATTATTGAGCTGATAAATCTTTCTTTAAACCTTGGATTTTCCATTGATAAAATCCTTTCAAAAGACTTTATATTTAAGGAAGATAAAGTTGAGTTTAATAAGGATAAGCTAGAGCCTAAAGAGCGAATATCCGTTCCTGAAATGATGGTTGATAAATTCCGTAATGTTTTATTATATATGCTTGAAAGATGTGCGGGCAAAGCCAATGTTGGCGAAACCGTTCTTTATAAGCTGCTTTATTTTTCCGATTTTAATTATTATGAAATTTACGAAGACCATTTAACCGGTGCTCAATATAGAAAATTGCCATATGGACCAGTTCCACAAAAAATCAATGCAATTATTGATAAAATGATTGAAGTTGGAGAATTACAAAAAATTAAAACAGAATTTCATGGCTATCCACAAACACGATATATTCCATTAGTGAAACCGGATTTAACTTCGATTAAAGCAAGTGAAATTGAAGTAATCGACCAGGTGATTAATCAATTTTCTGATTATTATACTGCTGCAATTAGTTATTATTCCCATAAAGACATTCCATGGGTGGCAACCGAAGAAGGGGAGGTGATTGATTATGAATTAGCCTTTTACAGAGAGCAACCATACACAGTTAGAAATTACGACAGCAGCGAAAATGAAGTTTAGCGAATTAGATGAATATAAAAAAGACCTAAAAAAACTCTCGAAGCGATATAGAACGCTGAAAGATGATTTAGAAGTTGTGAAGAAGGTTTTACGGGTTAATCCTGCTGAACGACCACCATTTTCTTATCGTATTGATGGTTTGGGAATAACAACCTGTGTAATTAAAGTTAGAAAGATTGCCTGTAGAAGTTTAAAAGGAAAAGGAGTAAATACAGGATTAAGATTAATCTATGCCCACTTTGAAAACAAAGAAAATCCTGAAACCGAAAAAATAGTTTTAGTGGAAATTTATCATAAAAGCGATAAAGCTAATGAGGATAGGGGGAGGATATTGATGAATTTTGTTTAAAAAGGCTGCAAATTTTTGTGGCCTTTTTTCTTGTTCAGATAGAATCTCAACCTAAGTAAAACATCCCTTCCCTAATCCAATCCACCCTTTCCCTAAATCCACATTGCCATTGCAAAAGGCTTAAGATAGTTTTGCCCATAAACAAAAATTATTTTTTATGGAAAATCAATTATTAATCATCTCCAAAGTAAATCACGAAAATTAATCAATAATCTTAAAATTTAATCCAATGAAAAATCTAAAATTAATAATCATTCTTTTCGCATTAGTTTCAATGCAGGCAAAAGCAGATGATGAAAAAACAGTAAAATCAAAAATCAGCGATGTTACGGTTTTCCTACAGGGAGCACAGATTACTCGAACAGCTGGGGTTAATATTCCTGCCGGTACTACTAAAATTATTTTTGAAGGAGTTTCGCCTTATTTACAAACGAACAGCATACAAGCTAGTGGTAAGGGCAATTTCATTATTATGGAAACTCAATTTTTCACTAAACATATTCCACCGGGAAATAAAAAGGAAAATGCAGTTCCGGCATCAATTGAACGTAGAATTTTGGAAATTTCTGATTCTCTAACCGAGCTGACTTTTGATATTGAAAACCTTACTCTAAAACAAAATGCCTGGGCAATGGAGAAAAATATGCTTGAAAAAAACAAGCTGATGCAGGGTCAGAGTAAAACTGATAGCCTTCAGCTATTTATGATGGCTATGGACTTTTACAGGCTTAAAATTCACGATATTAATAAAAGTATAATGGATGTTAAAAAGGAACTTTTTTATGTTAACAAACTTAAGGCAGACCTTCAAAGAAGATTGAATGAACTCAATAATTATAAAAATCGTCTCTTGTCTGAAAATGTAATTCCGGCTAAATATCTTTATCAAATTATTGTAAGCGTTTCGGCAAAAAGTTCATGCTGGGGAACTGTTGATGTGAATTACTTTGTGAATAACGCTAGCTGGACACCATCTTATGATTTACGTGCTGATGACACTAAAAGTCCCGTAAATCTCACCTATAAAGCTAATATCCTTCAAAATACAGGCGAAGAATGGGATAATGTTAAGCTCACTTTATCAACCAAAAATCCAAACCGTTCAAATATTAAACCTAATCTCTTACCATGGAAGCTTCGCTATTATGTTCAAAGAATTGTTAATCGAAATGATAATATTCAAACTTTGTGTGCATCAAACATATCTATGCCGGTTACTGAAGAAATGTCTGATAAAGATATGGAATATAAAAAGGTCTTCACAGGTTCTCCAAGCCAAATATCTTCTGCTTACACTCAGCAAGTGACAAATATGACAAATGTTGAATTTAAAATCGATTTAAAATACTCTATTCCAACTGATGGCAAATCACATCAGGTTGTTGTTATGGAGAATGATATTGCTTCTGAATTTAAGCATTTTGCAGTTCCAAAATTGAATACAGATGCTTTTTTGATTTCCAGAATGAGTGGTTGGGAAGAGCTTAATCTCCTTCCGGGGCCGGCAAATATCTACTTCTTAAACACTTTTATTGGAGCAACTTATATCGACCCAAATACAATTGAAGACACACTTAATATTTCAATGGGACAAGATCCTGGAATTGCAATTAGTCGTAAAAAACTGAAAGATAGCGAATCAACACAAGTTGTTGGTAATGATAAAGTTAAAAGTATTACAATTGAAGTTACCATTCGTAATAAGAAAAACGAAGCTGTTAGTATGACTGTCGAAGACCAGGTTCCAATTTCAGGAGAAGATGGCATTAAAGTGTTCTTTGACTCTGATGAAGTAAAGGATGCTGACTATTCAAAAAATACAGGTAAACTTTCATGGGAAGTAAAGCTCGCACCAAAAGAAACTAAAAAGATTAAGTTTTCTTACACTATTAAATATCCAAAAGATAAAACATTAATGTAAAAAGCATGGATATATAGCTAAAAATCAACAGGATGAAAAGGGTAGGGGACTGCCTTTTTTATCCTTTCGATAGTTTAAAACAGATATTAGTATAAAACCAAATTAAAAACATAATTGGATAATTAATTTTAAAGCATTATGTTTGTTTAAGTTTAACGTATAAAATTATCACATATGAAAGGAAAAACAAAACAAATCGTAATAGTATTCTTTATTGGATATATAATATTTTTCATAATAGGATACTTATCAGAAAATGCTCAACAAAAGCATATTGATGAAAATGGAAAAGTAATTAATGCCGAAACAAATGATTATAATAACTATATCTCTGATAGTTATAATTTTAAATTGTCTCGTCTTAATTATGCATCAAATAAATTAAGTATTGGAGAAACAGGTGGAAATGTTTCATATCAAGTAGATCAAAAGTATGAGAAAATTGCAATAATTGCTGCAGTAACTTATAAGTTTGATGAAGAACAAAAAAAACTTATGGACTTTATCAAAAATGCCAAAGCCTTAATTCAATTTGAAGCAAATTCAGGATTAGAAGGGAAAAGAATATTACGATTAGGCATTGGTGTACACCCTAATGATTTCGAGAGTTTAGTTGACAGTTTAAAGACATTGGGTGAAATAATATCTTTTCAAAGTGATATTCAAGATAAAACTAACGAATATAAAGAGTTGAACGCAAAAAGAAAGACATTAGAAAAATTCAAAGAATCATTAGTTGCATTAAAAGCAAAGAGCGGTAAAATGCCGGAAATGATAAATCTAGAGGAAAAAATTCTAAATATTGAAGAGCAACTTCAATCTCTTGGAGTTAATTTAGGGGATTATGATGAAGAAAACGAATTTTGTACAATCAAATGTACTTTACAAGAAGATATTAAAAAGAAACCTATTATTGTTAAAGCTGTCTCTAAATGGATTATTGTCACAGGAGCAATTCAATGGGCATCACTTTATTATTTTGTATTTATACTATTAACAGGCTTATTTTTCTTTGCTGTATTCTTTGTGTTTAAAGGTATAGATTCATTTAAAGTTTTACAAACAATCAATAAGAGTTTAAATCAAAGTTCTGATAAAAAAATCAATAAAGAGGATAAGCATTAATATTTCACCGGGAATTAGCAGTATGAAAAGGGTAGGGGTTTATCTTTTGTTAACACAGGAAAAGTATGCCCAAAAGGCTGGCATGTTCTTTCTCAAGTTGAATGGATAATCTTAACTGATTATCTTTGGTGGGATAGTATTGCTGGTGGGAAATTAAGAGAATCTGGCAATTCGCATTGGAATAGTCCAAACACCGGAGCAACAAATGAAACTGGTTTTACAGGACGTACAGGTGTGACTGGCATGATCAACACCAAGGATTATTTTGGAGTGATGGCACTGCTGGTTACTGGTGGAGTTCTACTGAATCAGATTTTAATATAAAAGAATTACTCACGTAGTTATTTGGATTTATTCAAAAAAATCAGTAATTTGTCTGTTCTTAACTTATTTGTTAATTTTAAGTATTAAATTTGAATCATAATTCAGAGTAATTGCCTATATATCTATCCAATGAAACAAGTTGGAATACTAATGATTAGTATATTAATGATGTTTTGTTTTTCTTGTAAAAAAGATTGTCAAGACTACCAACTTACATTTGTTTGTTTATTAAAAGATGGTACAGTAGTTGAAAATTGTCGAATTACAATTTGTTATGAGTCAGTGGATGAATATGATTCATATGTCTGGGTTGATGGACAAAGTAGGGTGTCTGATGCTAATGGAGAAGTAGTTTTTCCAGTAGTATTTGAAGGCGATTATAATTATAGATCAGAAGCAATAATTATGGGTATTTTATACAGCCATACTCATCCTTTCAGCATTTACGATAATAAAACAATTAAGACAATTATAGACTAAAATACATAATTATGGAATTAATCAATTTAAAAAACACTCAAATTTAAATGTCCTATAATATATATTATGTACAATAGGGTTTTAAAATATAAAGGGGAATAACTTTAATTACTCCCCTTCACCGGTTTATTTCTCTTTGTTATTGTCTAATTTCTCATTGACACTTTTAAGCTTATCAAGCATTTTCAATCTTGCATAAAGTTGTTTTAAAGTAACTAAAGTATCGAAATCATCGGGTTTTATAACAAGTGCTTTTTCCATATAGATCACTGCTTTATTCCACATTGCTTCAAATTTAGCTTTCTCTGCGTCATAAGCTTTAAAATTTGATGGGTCAATTCCCTGTGCATTTTCAAATATTCTAACACCTTCATTAACATATAAGGCTCCTATATTAAACAAAGCATCAAAGTAATCAGGTTTTAAATTAATTGCATTTTGCAAATATTTCTCCGATGTTTTAAATATTTTATTAAAAGTTGCTGAATCATCTTCAAATTTAATTTGCTTTAGCTTTTCGAAATATTGTGTTCCAATAACATAATGTAAATTTGGATTATTAGGTTCTTTTTCTACTGCAGTTTCCAGGTTTCTTTGGGCTTTATCATTCTCTCCCAAATTCAAATAAATATTAGTTTCAAGAATCAATAAATCAAAATTATCAGGAAATAGTCTTCTTCCACGTTGTAAAACTGACAAAGCATTTACAGTATCACCTTCTTCTTTATAAAGACTTGATAATGAAGAATAAATACTTGCTTTTTCATACTTCATTTGCATTAATTTTGTATAAGTTTCTTTAGCTAAATCGTGTTCTTTTCCTAATTCAGCAGCTACTGCAACATAAAACATTGTAACTGTATCTTTTTCACCAAAAATTGTTTTTATACTAATCTGTTTTTGGAAATTATCAATAGCATCTTTATAGTTTTTACTATTATAATCCACAACACCTTGATTGTAAAATTGTTCACCACAAATGTAAAGTCTGAATTTTACTTGTTGTTTATATTCATTCTTTTGTTCATTGTCAAGTTTAAGACATGTTTTATAAGCTTCATAAGCCTCGTTTAAAGCATTTTTATCCAACTCTTTATATGCTCCATTGCGAGGTTCATTCCATGATTCAACTTTATCATTCAAATCAAAAATAATGTCCATGTCGTATTCGTAGCTCCACTTTTCCTTTTTAACTCCATCCACTTTGGCATTTCTCATTGTTAGAGGGTCAGTAAGCCTTTTTCTGACATCTTCTTTCGACATTCCTTTTGTAAGTGAAGAAGTCATATGATTAACTCTGTGGATTTCGAAATATATATTTCCACGATAAAACCAGGTTTTAGCTTCACCTTTGGTTTGCTCATGCTCACAAGCCTCGTCAATATTCAATTTCGCTTTATCTAGCTGTTTGTTAGCCAAATAATTAAATGCACTGACTACTTTTGCTTTTTGAGCAAAAGAAAACCCAATTGCAAAAGAAAAAATTAATAATAATGTTATTTTTTTCATTTTATTTAAATTTGATTTTTACTACAAAACTATAATTATTTTCCAGTTTTAACAATTTCTTTGCCAAATTTCAAACTAAATTAATTTTTATGTTATTTAATGTAAAGCATTAATCAGTTTAAGGCAATAATTGAAAAGTTAAAGGTTAATTACTCATTTATATCATCATTATCTGATTCTGAAGCATCTTCATCAGTATCTTCTTCGGTTGATTCTTGAGATTCAATAGTGACATCATCACTTATTTCTGATGGATTTTCAGTAAGCTCCTCTCCTTCTATCATTTCAGCATTTTCAATATCTATATCATCTTCTTCTTCAACAGCTTCAACCTTAGTTACTGCTGCTATTGCATCACCTTCTTTTAAATTTATCAGTCTAACTCCCTGTGTTGCTCTTCCCATAACTCTAAGGTCAGCAACCTTCATGCGAATTAAAATCCCGGATTTATTAATAATCATAAGGTCAACAGTATCGTTCACATCTTTAATTGCAATTAAATCTCCGGTTTTTTCGGTGATATTGATGGTTTTAACACCTTTACCTCCCCTATTTGTAACCCTGTAATCTTCTAAGCTTGAACGTTTTCCATAGCCATTTTCAGAAACTACAAGTATCTCGTATCCACCATTTTCAACGCAAATCATACCAATAACTTCATCCTTGTCATGTCCAAGTCTGATTCCCCTTACTCCTGCTGCATTTCTTCCCATCGGTCTAACTTTAGTTTCGTTGAAACGAATAGCTCTTCCGGATCTTAGTGCAAGTAGAATTTCGCTTTCACCATTTGTGAGTTTAGCTTCAAGCAATTGGTCGCCTTCATTAATTTTTATTGCATTTATTCCATTTTGTCTTGGACGGGAATAGGCTTCAAGTGAAGTTTTCTTAATAGTTCCTTTTTGAGTACAAAGAATAATGTAATTATTGTTTATATAATCTTCCTCCTTTAGATTTTTAACATTAATAAATGCTCTTATTTTGTCGTCTGGTTCAAGATTGATAATATTTTGTATTGCTCTACCCTTTGATGTTTTAGAACCTTCAGGTATTTCGAAAACTCTTAACCAGAAGACTTTCCCTTTTTCAGTAAATAAGAGTAAATAATTATGCATTGAAGCAACAAAAAGATATTCAAGGAAATCATTGTCTCTTGAGTCAGAGCCTTTTGAGCCACGTCCTCCCCTATGCTGAGTTCGATATTCACTTAGCAAGGTTCTTTTCATATATCCTAAATGAGATATAGTAATCACAACGTTTTCGTCTGCAATAGTATCTTCAATTTTAAAATCTTCAGCGGAGTATTCTATTTTAGACCGTGGTTCATCTCCATACTTATCTTTAATTTCCAATAACTCATCTTTAATAATCTGCATTCTAAGAGATTCGTCAGCAAGAATACTTTTTAGATACTCAATTAAACTCATTAGTTTTTCATATTCTTCTTTTACTTTATCTATCTCAAGACCAGTTAGCTTTTGCAGTCTCATATCAAGTATTGCTTTGGCTTGAATTTCCGATAAATCGAATTTATCCATCAAGCCGGTTTTAGCCTGTTCGGGTGTTCTTGAAGCTCTTATTAAAGCAATTACTGCATCTAAATTATCAAGTGCAATCATTAATCCTTCAAGAATATGAGCTTTCTTTTCTGCCTGATCTAATTCGTATTTAGTTCTTCTGATAACAACATCATGGCGATGCTCAACAAAAAGCACAATAAGATCTTTCAAATTAAGCATTTTGGGTCTGCCATTAACTAATGCAATATTGTTGACACTAAAAGAAGTTTGTAGTGAAGTATATTGATATAGTTTGTTTAAAACAACATTTGTTATTGCATCTCTCTTTAATTCGTAAACTATTCTTAAACCATCCCTGTCTGATTCATCTCGTAAGTCAGAAATACCTTCAATTTTTTTATCATTAACAAGGTCGGCTGTTTTTCTAATCATTTCAGATTTATTAACCTGATATGGAATTGAAGTAACGATTATCTTTTCTCTACCTGTTTTATCATCAATTTCGATAGTTGCTTCGCCACGCATTACAATTCTGCCCCTGCCTGTCTCAAATGCTGAGATAACTCCATCATAGCCGTATATTATACCTCCGGTTGGAAAATCAGGAGCCTTAACATACTTCATGAGTTCTGGAATAGTAATATCATTTTTATCAATATAAGCGATAGTACCGTCAATAACTTCACTTAGATTGTGTGGTGCCATATTGGTTGCCATACCGACAGCAATTCCTGAAACACCATTTATTAATAAGTTTGGGATTCTTGAGGGAAGCACTGTTGGTTCTTTCAAAGAATCATCAAAATTCAATTTAAAATCAA
>JAIPBB010000047.1 GCA_021739805.1 Saprospiraceae bacterium
GGTGTCTTTTCCTTAGCCAACGATCAGTAATGTTAAAGATTGTGTAGTCAATAAATCCGAATACCTTTTTGGAAACTACGTGTTTATAGTAGTTGACCCATCCACGTATTATCGGATTCAGTTTTCTAATAAGCCCTTCCGGAACTTGTCAACAAAAAGTCAAAGAACAGCGATTGAAATACATTAAAAAACAAGCCAAACAACTCGGCTTTAATCTCTCGCCAATGATTTCTTAGTGGTCATTGGCAGCGGCTGGTTAGGCTTTTTTACCATATAATTGCTTTTATGTCATATTTGACATATATTTGTTGCGATGCGAAAACATGATAAACCTCTTGTCTGGATGCATGGAGAAATTAAATCTCCACCTTTTTCTACTCCCGCAAGAATCGAAGCCGGATATCTTTTTAGGCTTCTTCAAATAGGAGAGAAATTGAGTTTGCCACATTCTAGACCAATGCCGAGTATTGGTACAAATTGTCATGAACTTAGAATTAACGATGAAAATAGCACTTGGCGTATTATTTATAGAATTGATAATGATGCTATAGTTATTCTTGAGGTATTCAATAAAAAATCTCAACAAACTCCGAAAAAAGTAATAGATGTTTGTAAAAAGAGAATTAAGGAGTATGATAATGAATAAAGAAAAACAGAAAATACTTATCAAAAAAGGTTGGAAGATTGGCTCTGCGAAAGACTTCCTTGGACTGACTGATGAAGAAGCTTCATATATTGAGCTGAAACTCAAGTTAAGTACTAACTTAAAGAAAGTACGAACTGAGCGTAAATTAACACAGATAGAACTTGCCAAAATCATAAAATCGAGCCAGTCACGAGTAGCTAAATTAGAATCCGGAGATCCGTCGGTATCACTCGATCTAATTATAAGATCTCTATTAGCTCTTGGGACCTCGAAAAAAGATATTGCTCGAACCATATCATCTTAGTTTATTTTCAAAAAAAGCCTACCGGCGTTGCACCCACCTGCCGGTAGGCAGGAATAACCCGCTTGTCTCGACGATTTTTGTCGGGCCGCCCAAAAGCAAGTAACCCAAGCCTGCCCGCCGTAGTTTTAACGAGGGCGGGTTAAAATGCAATGCCAAAACTCTTAGCCAAGTTTAAATTGTCCGAAAAACTTGGCGGTACTTTGTTTATTAAAACTGTTCTGCCGAACAGCAATGTTTACAAGAACCGAAAACTTAACAGCAAATCGGCATGACCGCATCTTCTCGTTTATCCCGCAGACCTTTTGCGGGGCGGTCGGGCTTGTCCCGATGTTTTTTATCGGGGTTGATTTACTTGTTATAAGCGTTTTTTATCAAAACAAAAATTTCAATCTTCTATTGCCTCAATTCCTTGCTCTTTAAGTTTTGCTAATCCGTCTTTCATTGCGTTGACTTGTTCGGGTGTGTGCCCTTGCCAAATAGTAATTTCTCCAACAACCTTAAATGGATGTTTTGATCGGTAAGACATTGTTGGATTGCCAGGAAATTTTTTATCTGTTAAATTGGGATCATCCTCGATTGGACCTGTGGACTCTACTAAATAAATTCTTTCACGTTCTTCGCCTAATGCAAGTTCAGCTCCCCAAATAGCAGCATCCAAAGTGGCCGTCAAATAGATATATTTGGCTTTTTTCTTTTGGCCATAATTTGAGTTAAGACCCACTTCAATAAACTCACCAATCTTTAGCTCCGCTTTTGTGCCGTGGAAGAAAGTCTGGGAAAAAGGGCTTGGACTAGTTTCATTCGATTTGTTTTCTATATTATTTTGCTCCGCAGTCATATATTTATATTTCCTTCCGAAATAATATTTTTATTTATTGCCCCAAACATCATTCATCTTTTTGAATTTATCATCATTCTGAGCTTATAACGGCGTTGTGCCTAAGCCGAAGCCCAGAGCAACAAAGCCGAATAATAAGCTAATGCCAATAATTATTAACAAATTTATTTAATAGAACAATGTAACAAGCAATGCTTTCTTTTGCACCAATCCCGAAAACTTGAACACTACCGCATTGAAAACGCGGTCGGGTGGAAAAGCTGGTTGAACTAAGCCGCAAAGCGGCAGAGTAGTTACTCTGCTTTCCTGCCTTCACTTGACAAACCCGATTACAATTACCAAAATGATATATCTCAAAATAAATCACACTATCGATAACTAAAACGAGGCATATCATGAACCATTTAATTAAAAAAATGATTGAAGACATGCAGCTTTACGCCTGTCCGCCATAGTTTTAACGAAGGCGGGGCTTTTCTCAAAGAACTCAAGAGACATACATTTATCGTGTAAAGAAACTACTTGAATATTTCAACAAACCACCCGAACAAATTTCGAATGAAGAAATAAGACAATATTTTCTTTATCTGAAAAACGATAAAAAATACGCTAGAGCTACCCAAACTATCGCACTACACGGATCAGCTTAATGCCAACAATATTTTTTTGAGGTAAACGGATATCAATATTTAATTTCTAAATACATCAACAAATTTTTACCATTTTGCTTTAATTATATGCTCCTATTTTCAAAAATATTACAACAATGTTGTTTTTACTCCGCTTATTTCTCACTAACACTAAATTCTACAGATCCGTAATACTCTATCCAAATTCCAAATCGTGCCCTAAGTCGCTTTGCGGATTAGTTCAACACTGGATTAAAACTCGGTATACTTCGTTTTAATCCTTTAGTACGTTATACTACTTTTAATACATTTACTAAACTTTTTTTTATGCAAATTCTTTATTCAATTTCTTTCTTGTATTCATCAAGCTTGCATTTCGAAAACGTTTATTTATTTCATTTACTAATTTATAAGGACGATTAAAAGCCTCTTGCGAAATGTTGAAGTGATCTGATAATTTGCGGATTGTTTCTTTTGATAGACCTTTCTGGTAATTCAAAATTTTTGATATTGTTCCTTTTGATAAATCCAATATCTCAACCAAATCTTTTGCTTTTAGATTATTACTTTCCATCAAGGATTTTAACAATTCGATTGGGTCAATATCTTCAAATGAATTATGTTCAGCATCCCATTTCTCTATCAAAATAGTTAATAATTCTATTTCATCAGAAAATTTTTTATCATCTTTTGATATTAATTCTTCTAAGATATTGCAATATCCATCATATTGTTTTTTATTTTTTATTACCGTGTATTTTAGTTTCTCCATTTTCATTCCTTTTAATCTAATATGCTTCAACAGTATATTGTTTCCCTTGAGCACACAATTTTGTGTATTCTGAATGAGTACCAATCCATTTAATAAATAAATGAACTTTCTTTTTTCCAAAATGATGACTACATATCATTCTATATTTATTCCCACCAATATTAAACACAATCCGTTGCGAACTTTCGCCCAGAACATCGGCACTATTAAAAGTAGAAATTATATCGTTTGGTTCTTTCCATTCAACCCATTTTATAATTGAAAGCCAATTCGCAAATGCTGATTTACTTTGAGCATTTTCTGCAACATACTTTTCAATAGTTTGTTTTCGAATAAGGTGTATTTTCATATACGATAAATTTACGAATAATGTTTCACAATAGGAAACTCTTTTTTAGTACCCTAACGGCGTTGCAAATAACCGGCGCCCCAGAGCAAGAATGCCGATTAAAAAGACAACACCAATAATTTAGCAGACGGTGCGTAACTTTCATCGTACGCGCCGGCTGCAACAATTTATTTTAGAACGTTACTGTTGAACAGCAACCTTACATTTTTCAAAAAAGCCAAGAACTACACAGATGCCGCTTTTAAAACGGCGTCCGGTTGATTTGCTTGTTAGCTGGTTTTTTATCATCACCTAATTTTCTTTAATAACCAATCCGTTAAACCAAAATCAACTACCATTTTTGCTAATTTATCTGGCAAAATAAGTTCAACATTTTCATCAGTGTTGACTGAATAATTTGACAATTTTAGATCTGGACTATGAACAATAAAGTAGAATTTTCTAAAGTTATCACGGGAAAAATTTTGTATATACTTTTCAAATTCTTCTAAAGTAGCAGATGACTTAATTTGAACTTGATAGAGGTCACCAGTTATTGGGTCTTCCAATTCAAGGTCTACATATTTCATTACTTCACCAATTACGCTTGTACGTCGCCAACCAGCATTACGAAAAACTAAATCAACTAAAGTCTCAAAATCTTTCCAATGCAAGCTTGTCAATCCTTCTTTAACCTTACTTACTAACTCTTCTTTTGTTTTTATTATTGCTTGAAAAGTAGGACTAGACTCATCATTGAGTAATCGTTTTAAAGTTTCAGCTTCAGCTACATTACATATTGTACCTCGGTACCCTTGAAGTTTTTGAATATTACCAGGGATTTGAGAAAGTATCAATGGATTTCCTTTAATGTCAACCTTGTGCCATTTATCTGATACTTTACGATAATTAGAAATAGCATCTTGAAATATTCTTTGTTCCCCCACTTTACACCACCAAAGATGGCTTGAAGAAAAAGTAATCCAAATATCATCAAAAGTAGATTCAACGATTTTTCGTAATGCATTTACATCAGTCGATGCTACGATTTTGTTTTTGTATTGATGTTTGTATTTTTCCTTAAGATTATTCCAGTCCCCTCGATTTATTTCTTCAAGATTCCACTCTTCCCATCCAATTCTTAGTATGTCTTCTTCAAAGCTGGATTTTTCCCACTTTCCACCAGAACCAAGTTTAACATAGTATGCGTTTTTAAAATCTATTTTTTTCATAAACTTTTTAAGAATATTCTCTATTCATTATTTTACTAGCCAGCTAACGGCGTTGCGCATAACCCGCCGCCCATAGATACAATTTTTTATAGAATGACAACCCGAATAATTAAAAGCAAAAAATGCTTATTTTTTATACAAGCATTTTTTGCTGCAAACTTTTTTAGAACGACTACCTTGCAATACAATTTATGTTAGATTGACAAACCAATTTACATTTTCAAAGCCCAAGCAGAATGAAGCGGTCGGGTTGATGCGCTTGTTATATGCGACTATTCAATTCCTTACAATCTAATTTTTCGAAAAAGGTTATAACGGCTTTAACAAAATCATCTACATATAGTACATCATCAATATAAACTTTTCCATAATCTTTATCATAGCTTAAGAATGGATTTAATTCTACAATATCAATTAGCTCTTTAACACGTCTATTTGGATTTTTCTTAAGTTCATAGTTGCCAAAATATAGATTTGAGTTATTGTGAATCTTCAAGTTTCTTATTTTTCGAAATTCTTCAATAAATTTCCATTCGACAATATTTTTCCCAATATCATACCCGGTAACATTTTTTATGAATTTTCTTCTTTTGTCATTATCATTATTTCCTTTCTGATCAACTAATGTTTTGCCAGTCAATTTTTCAATTGTTATACAGAAATGTTGAAAGAAGTAATCAAAAATTGAGTAAGTAGATATTACACCATAATCTAAAGAAAAATCCATCTTTATTAGCTCTTTATAAAAATCTAAACTGAGCTCATCTTCGATGTCTGAGAGATTTTCTTCGTGTCGACAATGACTTTCAATAACGAATTCAAGACAATCATTTAATTTTGCCTTTAAAGCTGTATGGAAATATTTACTTATAGATTTTTCCATTTCGATTTAGATAGCATATAACGGCGTTGCCGATAAGCGGCGCCCCAAAACAGAGATGCCGAATAAAAAACAACTGCCGATGATTATGCAAACTGTGCTTAACTTTAATCGTAAGCGCAGTTTGCAACAATGTTATTTAATAGAACTACCTTTAACAAGTTAGCCGAAACGGAACGACTAACTCTAAAATTTATAAAATGCCAAATGCGAAAACGGCGTCCGCTTGATTGGCTGGTTAGTGTGCGTTTAATTTTACATCACCTTTTTATAAGATTTATTTATTAAACTAACTATCCATTCCAACTCTGAACCGTTCTCAACAAAACATTCAATATTGCCCATACCCCAATGACCAATTTTTGAAACGTCACGGACTTTCAAGCTTTCTTCTTCAGACAATTCACTCATTTCAAGATTAATCCAAATTTTTAATCCAGATTTCAAACCGCAAACTTGGCAAAAACTTTTTGAATCTATGAGAAGACTGATATAACGTTTAGTTGGATTTTCAGTAAAACTTATTTCAATATTTTTTAATTGTTTGCGTAATTTTTTATACTGTTCAAAGCTTTCATTCCATTTACCATCTTTAAATTGATTTTCTACAGTCCAATTCTTTTCATCGTCATTATTCTCAACGGTTGTGCCATTCGTATAAACTGTTTCGTGAAGGTCGGTATTTATGTGCAAGGTAAATTGTTTCAGTGCTGATTCAATATCATCTTCGCCGAACTTATGCCCCAATATTTCTTTAACTGATTCATTAACGATTCTAATAAATTTTTTGTCAGCCGATTGGAAAAGATTTTCTATGGCTTTTTTAATAGTCGTAAAAAGAGAAATGTTTCTGGAGTAATTAAGTAGTAAATCTCTTTCAAATGATTTTTTACTTAACTTTTCTATTACCTCATCATCTGCTGAATCTGAAAGAGTAAATTCTTGTAGCAATTTGTCTTTGCCAATACCCTTTAATTCCGAATAATAAATTTTATATGAATCTCCATTTGTAATAATGAGCAAGGGAATATTTCTATTTGCGCAATAGTTTAATTTTTCGATTATCATTTTATTGTCTGTTAATAAATTGGAAAGTGATTTTGCTTCAACCAATAATTTGGGAATCGAATTAACATAAAAGCAATAATCTGTCCTTTTGCCAGCATTATCATCATCTTCCGGCACGACTTCATCTGGATTAGAAAAATCCCAACCGAGAGATTCAAAAAATGGTCTGATTAACCAATCCTTTGTTTGGGCTTCATTAATATTTTGTGATTTCAATTTCTTAATTGCCGTGATTATTTTTTCCAAAGAAGCTGCCATAATTTCACCATTTTAATAATATTTGATTAAGCACACTAACGGCGTGGTTGATAAGGCGCAGCCCATAACAACTATACCGCATTTATTTAATAACTTTTTATTTACTCCAAAACTAACATTTATAGATACAGCCGAACAGCAAAACCAAAACGGTAGAACAAACTTTAGAATTACACAAATGCCGAAAGCGAAAACGCTGTCGCCTTGAGCAACTGGTTATGCCTTCACTAAAAATCAATAGATTGCTTTTCTATTTTTAATAGTTCTGACTGTATATCACTCTTGATATTTTCGATCTTTTGGTAAAGTTTTGCAATTTTCGTTTGTTCAATTAAATCAGGATTGTCATTGTCATCTATTGGGAGAGGAATTTCTAATTTTTCAACCATCGTTGGATAAACCTTTGTAAATTCATCTTCTCCTTTTTCACCCTTCCTACCCTTTGCAATTTCACGAAGAACTGGCTCAAGAACGTAACGGATATAATTGATGTCAATATTATCTATTTTTGGTTGCAAAAGACCTCTATCAGCATTGATGGAAAATTTGCCTTCAATTATTTTTATGTAGCCAGCAAATCCATTTGTTGCCCAAGTCAAATATGTACCTTCAAAGTCAAAAGTATTGATATAGGTTAAAGGTTCTCTATTAGAGGCAGAATAAACAGGATACACGCCTTTGTTTTTTTCACCATACTTTCTTGTGTATTTCCCATTGCCTTTAACAATATTTAATAACTCAATAATTGGAAAATTCTTATACTTTGAATCAAACTCTAATTTTACTTTAAGATCGCTAATGTTCGTTTTATATGCTTGAATTTCTTTTTTTAATTCAGAAACTATTTTATACCTTTCAACTACTTCCTTTTGGCTTGATATATCAAAATTATTCTCTTCGTCTATTGGAATTTCTATAGCCATATTGGATACATTTTTTAATGAAGCTCGTAAACCTCTATCAAAACCGTAAATGTGTTTTTTGGTCTCTAGTTCAAGCATTAGATATTCTGGAATAATATTCTCGGAAAGAATCCTAATTGCGCCACAATGATCGGTTGTAACAAATGGAGTGTTCTTATTGATAGAGTTAAATTCAAAATCCCCATCGATACCCCAAAGGATAAAATTATTATTAAAATCTTTGATATTGCTATTTGTGTGATATGCGATAGGCTCTTTAACGTTGGCACTGTAAATAGGCAATGAGCCTTTAATATTGCGTATGTCTTTCTTTAGTAATCTTTTTCCAATAAATAATTCAAAATTATTTTTATCAGATAATTTTATTTCAGCTTTATTTGGAACTATCTTTTTTTTTTCGGAAATATCCTTTAAAAATGTGCTATACTCAGCCAGTGATTGTGAAACGTCGTTTATAATGCCACTAAACTCAAGTGTACTGACTAATTTATCCTCATCCATAACACCCAGTTCAATCTTTTCTTCTCTACTCCACCACCTATCAACTGACCAATTATGATCAGGATCAAATTTGGAAATAGAATGAATCTTGCATCTTTTATCAGTATTTATTTTTTCAAATACTTTTTTATTGCCTTTAAAAAATGAATATAAAGTAACAGCTTCGTTTAAATCGTTGTCTTCTAATTCAAAACGATAGATGTCTCTTGTTTCTCCAATCTCACTAACTAAATATGTAAACACAGGATCTTTTTGAATTACCTTTTTATTATTCTTTTTCGTAATACACAGTATATATGTTTTCTTATTTGTGCTAAAAAAAGTATTTAGAGGAAGAGAAATGATTCCATCAAGAATACATTCATCGAGAATAAATTGCCTAAGGTTTTTATCGTTTTGTCTATTTAAGATTCCATCTGGTACTACAACGTATGCTTTGCCAGTAGGTTTTAGAGCTCTTATAATCCATTCAAGAAATAATCCTTCTACACCCATTGCATTTACTTTAAAGTAATCTATTAGTTCGCCGTCTTTTTTAATTTCCTCTTTCAGATTACTGCTACCACTCGTGACATAGGGTGGATTTGTTAGGATTAAGTCGTATTCATTATGAACTGCATCTGACAATGTGCCTAAAATAGAATTGGTTTTTAATATAAAGCTCTCATTGAATAAATTAGAGAATTCTTTCGTTAACGATGGATTCTCTTTTATTAAATCCGAAAAATAAATCAGCATATTGGCTTTGGCGAGGATAATTGTTTTTTGTTCATCATTATCAAATCCTTTATCAAAACCACAAATTGATATTTTAGGATTAATACCTTTTTTGTTTATTGAATAAAGATACTCAAGCTTGGTTATAATTGGTTCCAATAAAAATTTACCAACACCGCAAGCCGGGTCGCAAATTTTGATACCTTCTTTAATATCATCTTTAGCCATTTCTACAATAGCTCGAACAATTTTTAAAGGTGTAAAAAACTGTCCCCAATTCTTTTTGCTAATGCTTTCTTTTAAGAAACTTTCAAATAACTGACTTTTAAAATCATAATCGATATGTTCAAGCTTACCATAATCACGAAATCTATATAATACCTTTTTAAATACTGTGCTATAACCTTTAACAGCTTTTTGAGCACGACTTACAAATATTGTCCCATTTATTATAGTAGTTCCATCACTTGAAGCAGGAAAAAGTTCTTTTATTTTAGGTCTAATAGTTCCGGCGTAAAACTCCAATGCTTCTTCATTAGGATTTTCTATGTTGTAATCGAAACGCTCAAGTAAATGATCAAAGTTTATTCCTTGTGATAAAACTCCTAGGTCACTTAAATATTTGAATATGAATAACTCAACGAATGTATATAAACAATTTTCAGGTGTTGCGCCGCTTACAGACCAAATGTCTTGCCAAATTTGTTTAGCAAGGGTTGTTGGATTAACCAGTTGTTTGGGTTTGATTCTATTGTTTATTTCATTAATTGAAAAGGTAACCTTTTCAATGAGTTCAGCTATTTTTTCATCTTTGGGATTAAAATTGTATATAAGTTCATTGCCATTTTCATCTAAAATACGTTTGTTTGTTAGAGTATTAACCCAAACTGATTCTTTTGTATCTGTGGCAATTAATAGCTTACAACCAAGTTTTTTTGCTACTTCAATTTCTTGCTTTATTGCTTTGTTTTGTGCGGTCTTTGTTCTAAATTCTGAAGGCTTTTTATATTCAACAACAGCTATAACTTTTTTTTGTTGGACAATTATACCATCGACCTTTTTTCGCTCGACACCAGCATAATTAATGTTGCTTATTATACCATAGTCTTTTAACGCCTTAACAGTTGTAGAACCGATGTTATAAAAGTCCCATTTACCTATTTTTTCTGGATTTTTAACTAAATCTCTTTGTAATAATTCTTCACTCATTGCACTATGCTTTTAATTGTTTTTCTAAATATAACAATACATTAGTTGATTATAAATCACAATAAATTTTTGAGGCATAACGGCGTTGCCGATAAGCCGCCGCCTAACACAGCAATGCTTAACTTGCAACGAATTTTATAATGTGTAGCCGCCATTAACTTTCCGCACAATGGCGGCGACCTAACTTACATTTACAAACTACTTTGAACAAAATGCCGAACGAAAAAACTAAACCCTAAAACTGCAATTAACTCAAACCGTTTCGGCGGTCGGTCTTGAGCGGCTTGTTAGCCATTGTTAATAAGCGTCTCATTTGATTAACTGTAAACGGTGTAATCTTTCCATTACACTCCTTTCTTTTGAAATTGCTATGTTTAACCATTTCTGCGCGGAATCAATGTCATTTAAACTGACATATAGCATACCAATGCCATATGGAATTCTCCACCCACCATCTTTGTAATGATTTTTTGCTTTGTTTAGATAAAAAATGACAGAATTAGTATCATTATCATGTAATCTCAATTGAGCCATACTAATGTAATTACGAGGATCATCTGGTTTAACCTTTAATAATGACTCAACAGTTTCTTCAGCTTTCGTGTAGTTTTCATTAAGTATATACATTCTAACAATTTCAAGTTTTAGCTCAACATCATCTTTGTCTCTTACTTTTAGAAAGTCAATTAAGCTATCAACTTCAGAAAACATTTTAAGTTCATTTAAGACAAAGAGATAGTGCTTTTGAGCGTATTCATCATCTTTGTTGATATGAAAAGCTGCTTTAGCATGAGGCAAGGCACGATTAGGTTCATTTGCTCGAATCCAGTATTTTGTTAACGTAAGCTCATCACTAAATGTTTTTCTATTATATTTCTCAGCGATATCAAGTTGACTTCGGGCAGTTTTTATTGCTCCATTATTAATTAGTGTTTCAATAAGATAGAAATACTTTAAAATTAATAGTGAGTTTATAGCTTCTTTGCTCCAGATACTATCAACTTTAGGTAAGGGATTAAAACATATTGTGACATTTTTGAACTTGGGATCCCATACATTATTCATTGCTCCTTCCGTGTGAAATAATTCTTGCGTAATGTAACCCAACTGATTTGTGCTTGGATGTATTCTAATTAAAGCACCTTTTATATAATTACTATCAACTATTATTGAAGTCATGGCATTAAACTCGATTGCATTTGTCCATTCAATCATTATTTTGCCTTCTACTAATTGATTTCTTTCGAATTCGCCTATACTTAAGTTGGCAATATATTTATCTCCTAGTAGTTTAGTTAAATGATTGAAGATAATTTTACTACATTCCGTAATCATTAAGGGATCAATGTTTGTAGAGGATAAGGGGAATGGAGACGTATTTATATAGTAATCTCTTGTATAATTCTTATCCCACAAGTGTGACCCTTGAAGACGCTTTCCAACAATTTGAGTATATGAACCTCTGTAATCAATTTTAGCTCTATCGATTTCATTTGATTTTCTTTTAGCAAAGTCTACTAAAGAATTGTTAAACGCGGTATCGATATCCCATTTGTTTTCTATGTATCTTTTACTATAATCATGAATGAATTCAATATTTGATGAATCCTTTATTAAGAATTCTCTCAACTCAATCATTTTTTTTCTTTTCAATAACCAAATCGAATTATATTTTAAGGAATCAGTACCAGCTATATATGCTAACTTTACATCACACCCAAATCCTAAGCTCATAATAAAACGAACACCTTTATTATAATTCGAATCAAATAAACGTATTACTTCACCAGCTAGCCTCCCTCCATCTAAATAACTTTCTGAGGTTTCATTGGATTGAGAGTCATACATATTTAAAATATTATTTATATTATTTTTAATTTCTTCGTTTACAAACGAAGAATCTAATACTTCCAAAAAATTGTTCTCGGACAAGGTCGTATTAATTATACTGATAATATTTTCATCCAAGAGATTTTCATTCATCATGTATGAAGTATAATAACCCAAAGCGGCGGCAACGGGGACATCAACAACAATTGTTTTGTTTTCTTTTAAGATATGAACTGTTTCATGAGCCAAAATTCCTTCGGTTGGAGGATATTTACTCATAAAAATTAGGTTATGAGCGTTCTTTGTTTTTAAATATGTTACAACTACTGGATGTAAATTAATATTGTCTCTAAAGTAAAATCCAAGAGTAATAACAATTGATAAAAATATTAGCAAAAATATAAAACGTTTCATTTGTTATCTTTAATCAAAGTTTTAGTCAATCCTTCGAGGAAAAAACCGTTTTGATAAGCCATAACTAACATTATAACTGGATCTGTAATTGTATTAACTGACAACCATAAGCCATAATATAGAATTGGTGAGAATAATAAAGCTATCCATAATCTTGATGTTTTAAGTGTTTGAATCAATACTTCACTTATGTTTTCAATCGATTTTATTTTCTGTAATTGCTCAACTATCCTACCAGAAAAGATCCCAAGTATCATGCAGAAAAAGACTAATATTGGCATGATACGATCAAAAACCCATGTAAGAATAAAATGTTTCCCTGATTCAGGAATTAAATTGTTATATAGGATATAATCTAAAAATTCAGTAATAAAAAATGATATTATAATAACAGAAATGCTTATTATTGTAGAATATTTATTTAATTTCTTCATTTCTAAAATCCTATATTGATAAATGAAAATGGCTAACGGCGTTGCAAATAACCCGCCGCCCAAAAGCAAGTAAGCCAAGTTAAAATGCAATGCCAAAAACCGTTAGCCAAGTTTAAATTATCCAACAAACTTGGCGGTACTTTGATTATTAAAAACTGTTCCGCCGAACAGCAACCTTTACAAGAACTACAAACCTTACAGCAAATCGAGTTGACCGCATCTTCTCGCGGTCGGGTTGATTTGCTGGTTATAAACACAATTATTCTTCTAATTTAATTTCACCAAAATTGCCTTCATATTTTTTAATATTATCCCCAAGAACTTGATGGAATTTTTTCATATGCGTTGGATTTGTTATAACCCTCGAAACCAGATTCGCATTTCCTGCTACATCAAGTATGAAATCTAGTACAAATTCATTCTTTGAATGATTGATCATTGCAACGTTAGTATAGACACCATTCATTTTGTCAATTGGTGCGTGAACTGAAGTTTCTTTTTTTACATCTTCACGTGATGCATTAAAATTTGTTTTCTTTTTAGCCATTTTATAATTCCTTCGATAATATTTTAATTATTTTTTCTAAGTCACTGATTATTCTTCTTTCTAATTCCTCAAGGTAATCTGGGACCTCTCTTTTTTTATCTGTCTTTGGTTTTATTGCATAAGGATCATCACATAAAACTCTAACGGTTTTATTTACTGGACCACTAGTACTTACATTGTAACCTTGAGTGCGTCTAAATTTTTCCGTTTTTTCTTCCATAAATATCTGTCTTCTGTGAACCGAACAATTTCTATACTTATTAAGATTTTTAAAAGCTCTTGATTTCTGTATTTTCTGAAATAATTTTTGTAATTCAGAATTAAGATGGTTTTGCTCAAGTTTTTTAGAAATCTTATTAAAATCGACCTGCTTCTCATCCATTCCAAATCTGTAAACTTGATTAACGATTTGAGCTAGAATATCAAGGCTTGAGTAAAGAAAAACACAGAAAGTGTCGGTGAAAAATGCAACTTGGCTATAGATATCTAAAATTGGTTCCCTTGTTGAATCAAATGTATCATCATCCTTTGAAGATAATTCTGCTAACTTTTCCAGAGTATAATCAATCTGTTTTAGCTTTGATTTTAATCCAGATGCGTAGAGTTCTGATTTTTGTCGAATTGTTTTCTGTGAAATTTCTTTTCTAGCTCTTTCGATAAAATTATCAATCTCTTCTACAATACTCATATAATACTCATTTTACTTTGTGTTTATAACGGCGTTGCAAATAACCCGACGCCCAAAAGCAGCAAAGCCACGTTACCCACAAATGCCGATAACTTTGAGCCGTGCTTATCTTCAATCGAAAGCACGGCGGAACTTATTTATTTAAAACTACTACGCCGAGCAGCAATGTTTACAAGAACTAAAACCCTACAGCAAATCGAGTTGACCGCATCTTCTCGCGGTCGGGTTGATTTGCTGGTTATATGGTGTTTTTATTAATATAGTCAGTTGTTAATTCATCAAATTTCGGCATAAGTTTGAGAATAGAATCGTAGCTTTCAATAAAAAAATCTGAATATGTAATCATTAATTTGCAAACCAAAGTTATTAGTGTTTTATCATACTTTGATGGTTTAGAAATTTTAACAGTGAACTTATTTTCCCAATCACAATATAGACCAGCTAGACCATCATAATTCGGGTGGGTAAACTCAGATAAATTATTGTATGATTCAGAATAGTTTGGAATTACTGTTTCAATTTCACTTATTACTTCCATTATATTATCTGCATACAAAATCTTCTTGAATTCATTTCGTGAAAAAAATTGATTACTATCGTTTTCAAAAATGATTTTTATTCTCTGTTTAATTTGTTTATTTGAGCGGCTTCCGTATAAAAGCTTTAGAACCATTTTATGCAGATTATTTAAATCATTTGTTTGTATATATTTATCAATTTTTAAACTTGCCAAAAAAATTGAAGAAGTATTTTCATAAAAGGCTCTTACTAGAATTAGAGCAGATGCAAAATTGCTTTTTAAGATACAAGTGATAATACTTTGCAATAGATCAATAACTCTATTTAAAACAGCTTGAATGTAAATATGGAAATTAAAAGTTTGCGGATGCATTATATTTCCATTTTCGAATTTTGGATGAACTATTTCCACACAACACTTTTCTAATGCCAGAATTGTACTGGTGATTTTAATAAAATCCTCCTCTAATTCCGGGAATTTGTTATAATAATCTTCAGTAAACCTCATATTGAAACACCATATAACGGCGTTGCAAATAACCCGCCGCCCAAAAATGAAATGCCGGATTAAAACACAATGCCAAAAATTGCAGCCGTGCTTAAATTAATCTAAAAGCACGGCAGAACTAACTTTAATTAAAAGAACAACCTTCAATTGCAATGTTTACTAAAATCTGCAAACCCCAAAATCGCAAATTGCCGAACAGCAAAAAGCGGGCGGGTTGATTTGCTGGTTATATGCGACATTATCCTTTTCTTAATATTTGATAATCTTTTATCTTAAATGGAAATTTATACTTTGTTATTCTATCTCCAATTTTAATGGGGAGAATCAGATATAATCTTGAGTTAATAAAACCAGCTGATGAGAAAGCTAATTTAAATTTTTCACTGTTTGTAAAAGGATATATTGCGCTCGATAATGTAGCTGGAACTATTTCATCACTGAATACAGATTTCGGAAGCATTACTGTTGGACGAATAGTAAATAAACTATCAGATTTTTGTAATTCTATTAGACTTGATATTTCAAGGAAATTTGATTCTGTGCTATCAGGTAATATTAATTGTTCTTGTCTTTTATCTTTGTGAGTAACTTTATATTCTTTCAATTTGTGAAGATAAATCTTCCCATCGTCTTCATTTATTTTGTAGAAATATTTCGAAATATTTATAAAAGATAATTCTGCACTATCAGCAAAAAACAGCCAATTCACTTTAATAAAATCATCCTTATAATTTTTTAATGCTAAATCTGAAAAATAATATTTAAATGAATCTCCGATTTTCACAAAACCACTATCTTTTTCAAACATCATTTTATCTTTGGATTTATTTTTAATGGAACACAAAATTGTATCTTTTTTGTTTAGCCACTTAACTTCCAGAAATTCATTAGAAGTGTTTTCGATTTTATTTGCAATTTTATAAATCCTCTCATACTCAATTACAACTTTTGCACTATCCCAAATTATGTGGAGGGGCTTTTCTAATTTATTTTCAATCTGAAAACCAATAGCGTTTGGTTCAATATCCATAAATATATTTATGCTGGCATCTTCATAATAATGATTGTATCTACCAAATAATGTTTCTTTATATAATCCTTGATTGGATATTTCTTGGGGTGTGTTATCAAATTCAAAATAATACCGAGATACATATGATGAGCAACCATAAAAGAGGAAAGCTAAAGATGAAAATACGAATAACCATTTTTTTAACATTTATTACCTCACGATATTTTAGCATATAACGGCGTGGCTGCTAACCGGCAGCCCAAAACCCACACCACCACTAGCGACACGCCTATTTAATTTAAAGCGACGGGTTATTAATTTTCACAACAATAATCCGGCTCAACTATTTAACACTTAATAAAACTATTTTTAAGAACGCTAAACCTACTCAAACAGCCACCAACACTTATCAAGACACTTTAGGCCTGCAGAATTTCCCATTTAGCATAGCTGTCCGGTTGAGCAGCATGTTATGTGCAATTTTATTTAAGAATTACTTCTTGAATATTTTTTAATGATTTTTGTGTTCTTTTAGTACTAAAAGTAAACTTAATAGAATTAGATCTTTTTGCATCCTCAATGGATTGAAGCCAAGAATTATAATCTGCTTCAATACTTATTGCTTCATTTTTTATATTGTCAAATATGTAATTTGAATTAATGATAAATAGTATATTTCGAGTAGTTTCGAATAACTTCTCATACATATTAAATTGAGGATCAGAGCCAGCTTTTAATAGCAACCCATTTAATTCAACTACTCTCTTATATAAATCTTCTTTATTCTGATCTATTATTTTTTGAGTTCCCTTGAATTTTTCAATTTGCTTTACATATTCAGATTTTACATCTTCCACTTTTTCTGTTAGAACTTTGATGTCAGATTTTGTAGCAAGATTCTTGCCTTTTTGCTTGAAATATTCAAAGATATAGGTTCCCGCAATTCCAATAACTACGGATAAAATAATGTAAACCCAAAAATATTTAATCTCATTTTTGATTGCTGTTTCGATAATTGTTTGAATTTCGTCAGGTTTCATATAAAGCTCTAATAATTTAATTATTGTATGCACATAACATATTTTTATCCCGACACTAAATCGGGTTTTATTACATTTTAATTTTCTGTTATTCCCTAAATTTTGTCGGGAATAACTGAATTTTCAATTCCTAATTTTCACAGCAAATAGTTCATTTGGTTAGTAAAAAACAAATGAATTCAGTTAATTTTCATTTATGTTATATACGAAAATTTTTCGGGAATAACACTGCGTTAGTCCAGAGGACTTCTAACGCCCGATATATTTTTTAACACATGTGTATAAATCATAGTTGTTCTTAAAGATTTATGACCCAACAATTCTTGTATAGTTCTAATATCATATCCGTCACTTAATAATTGCGTAGCAAAGCTGTGACGAAATGTATGCGAGCCTGCTTTTTTATCTATCTTAGATTTTTTAACGGCTTTTGTAATAGCTTTCTGAATGGTGCTTTCATGAATCGGTAAACGAATTATTTTACCGCTTTTTTCGAGTTTAGTTCTTTTATCTGCGGGAAATACAAACTGCCATTTAAATTCTTTGGAAGCATTCGGGTATTTTTTTTCTATCCCATCAAATAATATTGTTTCGCCGTATCCTTTTTTTAAATCTTCATAATGTATTTCAAAATTTTTCTTTATATGTTCTTCAAGTTCTGGAATTATCGACACCGGCAAAACTGTGGTTCTGTCTTTGTCTCCTTTTCCCCTCCTAACAGTTATTATCCTGTTTTCAAAATCAATATCAAGTATGCGCAACTTAAGACATTCATTTAGTCGAAGTCCGCTGCCATACAATATAGATGCAATAAGTTTTGGCGTACCATACAAATATGATATTACTTTGAGCGCTTCATTTTTCGAAAACACAACAGGTATTCTTGAACTCCTATGTGCGCGTACTACATCTTCAAGCCACCCAAATTCTTTTTCCAAAACCTTTTTGTATAAAAATACTATCGCACATAACGCCTGGTTCTGTGTTGATGCTGAAACTTTTCTCTCTACTGCTAAATAGGTTAAATACTTTTCAATATGTTCTTTTGTTAATTCTTCGGGATGTTTTTTGTTGTTGTATAATATAAAGTCATGCACCCATTTCGTGTATGCTTCTTCCGTTTTTCTGCTGTATCTTTCCGACCTTAATTTTAACCGTACTTGTTCCAGCAGTTTTGGTTTTCTGCTTACTTTCTTAATTGTTAGTGAATTCGAATTCAATATTTTATCTGTGTGTTTTTATTTTTGATTCATTTATCCTTGGGTGTTAAGGTCCATAACTTGACACAAGCTGCTCTTTTAGGAAAATCCCGCATGCACTTTTTAATTGCGGCGTATAAAGGTTCCCGGCATCCATGCTAAAAATATTTATATAGAAAGATATATAATCTTCGAAAGGTAAATTCGTGTGAGTGTGTCCCGACTTCAAGTATTTGCCCTATTTGTAAAAACCGAAATCAATTTAAGGTAATTTGGTTTAATTGTCAAATATGTTTTGAGCAGCGAGTGGTAAACGAAAGAACGAAAAGTATCAAGAAACAAGTATCAAGTATCAAGTATCAAGAAACCAGAAACCAGAGACCAGAAACAAGTATCAAGAATCAAGAATCAAGTATCAAGTAGCAAGTATCAAGAAACCAGAAACCAGAGACCAGAGACCAGAAACAAGTATCAAGTATCAAGAAACAAGTATCAAGAAACAAGAAACCGGCAACCAAAAACCCAACCTACGCTAAAACCCAGCTTCGGTTGGCAGGCCCACCTACGCTATAAGGCAGCTACGGTGGACTAGCAGAGACCAGAGACCAGAAACAAGTATCAAGAATCAAGTATCAAGTATCAAGTAGCAAGTATCAAGTAGCATGTATCAAGAAACAAGAAACAAGTAGCAAGAAACACAGGGTAAAAGGTACAAGGTAAAGGGCATAGTGCAGAGAGCAGAGGGGGGAAAAGCTAAGACGTAAGAAGTAAGACTTAAGAAACAAGTATCAAGTAGCAAGTATCAAGTAGCAAGTATCAAGTAGCAAGTATCAAGAAACAAGAAACAAAAATCAAACACCAAACAAATCTCAAAAAACAAACAACCAGAAACCCAACCTACGCTAAAACCCAGCTTCGGTTGGCAGGCCCACCTACGCTAAAACCCAGCTTCGGTTGGCAGGCCCACCTACGCTATAAAGCAGCTACGGTGGACTAGCAGAAACCAGAAACAAGTATCAAGTATCAAGTATCAAGTAGCAAGTAGCAAGAAATAAAAGAAAAAAAACAAATAAATCTCAAAAACCAAAAAGCATAAAATCAGGAACCAGCAACAAGAAACAAGGAACTCCACCTACACTAAAAAACCAGCTTCCACCTACGCTAAAAGTCAGCTCCGGTGGGCAAGTCGGTGGGCAGGCCCGTCTCTACCTATCGGTAGACAGGTTCGTCAAAAACCGACTTCGCCGTGGCAGGCAGAAACCAGAAACCAGAAGCCAGAAGCCAGTAACAAGAAATCCACCTTTGGCGAGATCTCGCTTTGCGGACAAATCTCAAATAAATATCAAACAACAATCATCAATTTTAACACCGACCTGTCCTCCATAGCCAAACTTCATCAATTATTACGTTTGGTAATTTTAAACGAAGGGGGGAATCTTTGATGTAGGTAATAGTCAATTTCAAGCCCCTTAATAACCAAATAACTCAATACCAAATAACTCAATAACCAAATAACTTAATCCTTTCTCCGTGTTTTTCCGCGTAGTCCGTGTCGTTCGTGTTCTATTCCCCGGCATCAGGAAGAACGGCGTCAATGTAAGGAAGAGCGGTGTCAACGTCAGGAAGAACGGCGTCAGCGTCAGGAAGAACAGCGTCAATGTCAGGAAGATCAGCGTCATCGTCAGGAAGAACAGCGTCAATGTCAGGAAGATCAGCGTCAACGTCAGGAAGATCGGCGTCAATGTCAGGAAGAGCAGCGTCAACGTCAGGAAGAGCAGCGTCATCATCAGGAAGAATGACGTCAGCTCTTTTACTTCCCACTTCAAAGGAATGGAAAACGCTTTGTAAAACTTGAAATATCTCGGGCATCAAGACCCATGCCTTGACGATAGGACAAAAAGCAAGTGTCGGGAAATCCCGCCTACACTTATCAGTTACGGTGGATAAAGGATTCCGACAAACGAGCATAATTGCTAATTCATAACTCACCCCAACTTTTCCCCTCTCTTTTTCGAGAGGGGAACGAGTTCTTTTAAAGACGATAGGGTTTTCAGATTTACACAAATCTGTCCTCTCTCCATGAGAGAGGTCG
>JAIPBB010000048.1 GCA_021739805.1 Saprospiraceae bacterium
ACGGCTTACTTACTGATTCAAAGAGCTTTGACCAATCCATTACTGGAAGTAGCCATCTTTTTCACTTCCGGTCGAACAGAAAATTAACCGGGTTGGACTTTCACCAACTGGATGCACACCACCTCGTGACGCACCAGACGGCACGGAAAGAATTGACTGAATGACTGATGGAGGGATAGACTTCTGGACTGATAGACTGAATGACTGAGCGACGATCTAACTACTTGAAAACTGGACTATTGGACTGAAAGACTGCCGGACTGAGCGACTGAATTCATTTATATTCGCGGTCCTCGGTATTCTGATTTCATTTTACATTTTACTTTTTACATTTTACATTTCTTCACAATTGTGACTTACGATTAACGATTAACGATTAACGATAATTTAGGATTTAATCAGCCTTCAACTGCCAGAGAGTATTGAGATTCATTTTACATTTTACTTTTTACATTTTACATTTACAATGTACTCCACTCATTGAAACGTACGCTCAACACAATATAAAACTTTCTCCGTTAATTATCCATTTCATCTCAAATAACTACTAAAATTCCTCATAAAAGTACACTATAACTATATATCACAACATCTTAAATACATTTCTCACCCAAAGGGCAGGCAAGGAGAGGCAAAGCTGAGGCTTTAAATTCCTTAAAAATAATATTGTTCATTTATATTCCTGAATTAGAACTATCGTTATAGTCGATTTTTCTCAATTTATAAGATTTAATGCCTTCACAACGTTCAGTAAGAAATATGGAGTGCATTAGCTCCCGCTAATGCAAGAAAACGTAGTTTTCTACAAGACTTTCAACCGCGAAAGCCGCTAAATGACGCGAAAGAAGAGAAGATTTTCACCACAGAGGCACAGAGAAATGGATATTTCACTTCTACAACATCCGGTACGATTGATGATCTTCATTATGTGTACAAAGGCAACAAACTCATCAGTGTGGAAGATGCCAGCACGCAAAGTGACGGTTATCATTTTGGTGATGGTAATTGATGTAGGGGGCTGTTTCACAACTCCTGAATTTCTTAAAAACCACTGAAGGCACTGAAAAACACAGAAAAAGTCAGATAAATGATATATTCATATTCTATTATAGATAATGTAGTTACATTTTATTTTACGTCTTTATCTTTTTCAGTGAAATTCTGTGCCTTCAGTGGTTGGTAAAAAATATTAGGTTGTGACACATCCCTGTTTGACTTTTAAAGAAAGAAATAATCAGGGATGATTATTCTACACCGTAATAAAGAGATTGACTGTAAATGAAATAAAGTGATTATTGCCAGGTATTGGTTGGAAAGTTTTAGTCGAAATTGTTAATAATGAGACATGGGAGTACTTATGGAATCCAGATTAGCATTATTTGAGGGAAAACAGTTACGCAAAACATTTTATAATGAAGAGTGGTGGTTTTCAGTAGTAGATATTATAGAAATCTTAACAGATTCCGCGAATCCGAGAGACTATTGGTATAGACTGAAAACAAGGGTAAAGGGGGAATCAGAAATTGAACTGTCGACAAATTATCGACAGTTGAAAATGAAGGCATCTGATAGCAAAATGCGTTTCACTGACTGTGCTAACACAGAGCACGTTTTCAGAATAATCCAATCAATACCATCACCAAAAGTAAAAGGTGGTAAGTAAAGGTTGGTTATGAACGAGTAGAAGAGATCGAGAATCCTGAATTAGCTCAGGAGCGATTGAAGGAACTTTACGAAAAGAAAGGGTATCCAAAAGAATGGATAGATAAAAGAATTAGAGGAATAGCAGTACGACAGGGTTTGACGGATGAATGGAAAGAAAGGGGCATATCAGAGAAGAGAGATTACGCTATTTTTAACAGCAGAAATAAGCAGAGCAGCTTTTGGCATGACTCCCAGTGAATATAAAGATCATAAAGGTATTGACTTCAAAATGAAAAAAGTGATTGATGAACGGTAGAAAAATGAATTGTAAATTAATCTTAAATGTATTGAGTAAATATTATAGAAAAGCAGGAAATGGCAATGTTGAAGAAAGAGCTTAGAGAAATATTGAGAAACGGTGAGAATACAGAAATCGAATTTAAAAGAGATGATCTGCGTCCTGAGCAATTAGCAAAAGAGATCATAGCCCTTTCCAACAGTTTTGGTGGTCGAATATTGATTGGTATTGAAGATAACGGTGAAGTAACAGGCATTAAGCGTCAAAATCTTGAAGAATGGATAATGGATGTTGTTTGTGGTCGATATGTGCATCCTGTTATTATTCCAAAGTATGAAGAAATCCAGTGGTCGGAACAAAAGCGTGTAGCGATAATCAGTGTTTTGCCAGGGATTTCTAAACCTTATGTTCTGAGATCAAATAATCGAGAAGATATTTATATCAGAATAGGCTCGATCAGTCGTCTGGCATCAAGAGAACAAATCATCAGGTTATCAGCAGCAGGAGGAATGCTAAGTGTAGAGACGTTACCGGTTTCAGGTTCAGAACTGAGCAGCCTCGACACTGTGAGGCTGGAGAATTACTTTAAGGATATTCTTTTAGAGCCAGTTATGCCTCAAAGTAACGACGATTGGTTAAAAAGACTTGTAGATCTGGGTTTTATGATCAAAACAATGGATCAGGGAAAAGTATGTACAATAGCTGGTTTATTGCTTTTTGGTATTAACCCGAGGCGATACTTAAAAAATTCAGGGATTAGACTGATTGTTTTTGACAGTAAGAATAAAGAATATCGAGCACAATTAGATATTCTCCTCGAAGGACCTATGGTCGGAAGATGGAACATTGATAAATCACAAACCTGGGAGCTAATTGATGAAGGTATAGTTGAAAAAGCTGCTACGGCACTTTATCCATTTATAACTCAGGAATCTGATGAAATTGACAAACATTTTCGACGAGAAATTAAATGGCTATATCCCTGGCATGTAATCAGAGAATTGATCTTAAATGCACTTACTCATAGAGATTTGACCAGAAATATTGAAATTGAAATAATCCGTTACGAAGATAGAATCGAGATCATTAGTCCTGGTGCCTTGCCAAATTCAATGACTATAGAAAAGATGATAGGGGGCAGACGAACTCCAAGAAATATGTTGATTGTGGAAGTTATGAGAGATTATAGATATGTGGATGCCAGAGGTATGGGCATTCGTAACAAAGTTATTCCCGAAATGATGAAATTTAATGGTACTCAACCGGATTTTGAAGCGACAGAAGATTATCTGAAAACTACGATTTTTTCAGGCAATATCAACAATGACCCTAAAAGTGACCCTAAAAGACGGATATTTGACCCTGATCTTTCCAATGAAGACAAGATTATGACCCTGATAAAACAGAATTCTGAAGCTACATATAATGAAATGGCTCAGAGCCTTGGCATAAGCACCAGCTCAATCAAAAGAAATATCCAGAAACTCAAAAATAGAGGATTGATCTTAAGAAAGGGATCAATGAGAAAAGGATACTGGGAAATTGTTAATACGTGAGATGGGAAATTCAATTCATAATCCAAAATTCATAATTCATAATTGCCGATTAGGCTTATGCTGGTATCATTATGGCGCACGTTATTATGATCCGCAGTTAGGTAGATGGCTTCAAACTGATCCAGTGGAAGAATTTCATAGTCCGTATGTGTATTGTATCAATAATCCTGTTATTTGTGTGGATCCGGATGGAAAAAGAGTGGAAATATATGTTCATTCTGGCGTCAGTATTTATGGTCATACAGCCATTAATGTTAATGGTACAGTGTATTCTTATGGTATGTATGGGGAAA
Source organism: Saprospiraceae bacterium (assembly GCA_021739805.1). The sequence continues at coordinate 3,792 of JAIPBB010000048.1, forward strand.
ACAATGAGAGATATTCTAGTAATCTTAAAGGTGAGGGAGTTTTATACACATTTTCTGAGGAAATGTACATTGAGAAAAAGCTTCCAAAAGATACAATCACACGCTTCAATGTGAAGTATACTCCGGAGCAAGAAGAGCAAATCGTAAAGTTTTTTGAAGATTTAAATGCGAATGGTACTCCTCATAGGGATGGTGGAATGGAAGTAGATAATTATAGCGTCGTTATAAATAATTGCACAACAAAAACGATTGCCTCATTACCAGATGGCCCCTTAAAATCATTCCTAAGTTTAGAAGACATACCCCTTGGAATGAATATTCTTTTAAGAATATATGATCTTTTTAATGATCAAGTCAATGAAATGGAAGCAATAGAACCTGAGGAGTAGTAATGAAATCAAAGTTCTTTGGATATGTAATCGCATTTGTTTTAGGAGCAGTATTTTGTTTAATATTAGTTGATAATGACAGGGCTTGGGGGCCAACAGAATTGAAAGTTAAACAAGACTTAGTATTTAGAGACAGTATGATAATTCCTAAAGGTACATATATCAGAAAGATCAGAAGTTCTTCAGCTGGATTTTGCATATATGCAACATATTTTAAGTCTTGGGGAGGATATGAAAAATATATAGCAGAATTTGATTCAACTAAGAAGGATATTTTAGTTACTCCATGGGTGATTGATAGCTTATTAGTTAAGGAAAAGTAGATTCTGCATTAAACAGAAGCTTTTCTTTTGGTTACTTTTTTTTAGATTTTTGGATGGTTCAATTTATTGAAGCCACTAGTACTAAAGATAATCTCTACTAAAAGGGAAACAGAAAATCTAAACTTGAGCAGCATTTCCTATGATGAAAACGGAAATATTGAATATGCCTTGCGAAAGGGAAATGTCAGCTCTTCTGCATGTACGATTGATGATCTTACCTATGAGTATTATGGCAATTGACTAATGTGCGTTGAAGATGCCAGTACGCAAGGCGATGGATATCACTTCAGTGACGGTACAACTAGTGGTCATGCCTTAGAGACAGATCGGAACACCTGGGAATATCAGTATGATCAAAATGGAAACTTGATACATGATGCCAATAAAGATATTGACATAAGCTACAATCATCTGAATCTTCCCGTAGAGTATCCTGTCGGATAAATGTAAAATGTAAAATTGAAAATGTAAAATTAACTGGGAAATAATATGGGATTAACATCAGTCGGAAGTCCCCAATCGTGTAAAGCTACGGAGGATATTAGATGAGACAGGAAATAGGGATGCCAGGTATTCTATATAAACTTATTGACATAAAATCACCATTGTTGCAGAAAAGCACGTGTGATGGTTTTATGCAGAAATGGTGATTATGAACTTATGGGAGTAGAGTTATGGAAGAATTGATAAAAAAATGTGTTCGTTATTTTTATAACGTTCTCGGTGAAAATGTGGTTATTGATGAGTTGAAAGAGATAAACAGTTTACAGCTACCATATATTCTTGTTGAAAGCTACAAATTCTATGATTTTATCTTCAAACAAAAAAAATACATAATGATTCATTCAATAAATGATACAGCAATCACTCCTGGAACTTATAAAAAGCAGATAAACTTGATACGGCGACACTCAAATAAAGAAGTAATATTATTGCTTTTGGGTATAGACTCTTTTAATAGAAAAAGGTTAATCGATCATAAAATTCAGTTCATTGTGCCCGATAAACAGATGTACATTCCCAGCTTTGGTATTGATTTGAGGGAACATTTCGCAAAATTTAGTTCACCCAAAAAAGAACTACGACCAGCAGCACAATCTATATTACTCTATCTACTGATAAACAGGGATTATAAAGAATATGATGTGGACATGTTAAACCTTGTAACAAAATATTCAAAATCAAGCATCAGGCGAGCTTTCCTGGAATTTGAGGATGCAGGTATAGGCAAAATCAGCAAGGTTGATAAAAACAAAATATTTAGCATAGGTAAGGATTTTATCTCAATATGGGAAATCGCCCGGAAGTATTGCATCAATCCAGTTATGAAAGAGATATTTATATCACAAATGCCTGTAGATTTCAATCTTCAGATAGCTGGAATCACAGCACTTTCGGAATACTCTATGCTGGCTCCTCCCCATAACCGGGAATATGCGATTTACAAAGAGAAATGGTATAGGTTATCAAAATATGAATCTGTAAAGATGATGATTGAGCCTATTCAAACTGAAACAAACATCAAACTCCAAATCTGGAGCTATCCCCCAAACTTATGGCGAGATGTAAACCTTGTGGACAGGTTCTCGCTTTATTTGAGTTTAAAAGATGAAAAAGATGAAAGGATAGAGCTCGCATTGGAAGAGATACTGGAGAAAGAATTGAATGGTTAGAGGAATTGAAATATTTAAGGAAGCCTTCAAAGATTATACTGATCAATTCATAATAATTGGTGGCACTGCATGTGACTATATCATGGATAATGTCGGTCTATCTTTTCGCGCAACACAAGATTTGGATATAGTGCTCATTATAGAAGCAATCAATTCAGGTTTCTTCAAAGAATTTTGGAAGTTTATAAGAAGGGGTCAATACAATAATCTGCAAAAAAGCACAGGTAGAAAACAATTCTTTCGATTTTATGGTCCTAAAAATAATACTTATCCTAAAATGATAGAATTGTTTTCCAGAGAGTTAGATTCAATTTCATTACCTGAGGAAATCACATTCACACCAATTCCTATTGAAGAAGATATATCAAGTTTGTCTGCAATTCTTATTGATGACGATTATTATCAATTTATCATAGCGAATAGAATTATGATAAATAACTTACCTTTCGTTACGGAGAAATGTCTGATCCCATTAAAAGCAAAGGCATGGATGGATTTGTCTATGCGCAAAAATAGTGGAGAGAAAATTGATAGTAGAAACATAAAAAAGCACAAATTAGACATTATGCGTTTAACCCAGGTTCTTCCTGTTGGACTTTTTATTTCGTTGCCAGCATCCATAAGAAATGACATGTCAAAATTCATAATTGAATATGAGAAATCAGATTTAAATCCTCAAAGCATTAATATCAATATGAAACCTGAAGTAGTATTGCAAAGACTTAGATATTTTTATCAACTGGATAAAATTGAAAATAGTGAGAAGTGAGACGTGAGAAGTGAAGCGAGAAATTTAATTTATAATTCAAAATCCATAATTCATAATTGCGTCAGCAAAAGGTGGATGGCAGTTGATCCTGCGGATGAGTTTCATAGTCCGTATCTATATTGTGCGAATAATCCAGTTAATCATATAGATCCGGATGGTTCCACTGTTCTTTTTTATCCTAACGGAGATTTTGAATATGTATTTGATGGACTTGGTTTTGATGTTTTTGCATACTCAGGTGATTACTTTGCTAACTTTACAGATCTTGGACCAGATTGGGGTTTTACACAAATACCAATTGTAGTTGATGCAGTACGAGGGGAGGTTAATATAGAATTAGATTACCGTGGTCCTCTATATGAAGATCAAATGGGATATAGTTGGTGGAAAAAGAGTGGATTAGGTTTTATCCCTATAGCTATAAAAGCAGATACTAGATATTGGGAAGGAGCAAAATCAAGATGGGGGGGGACTGGTCCAGATCCAATATATAAAACTCATTATATTTTTAAAGATTTAGGAAAATGGTGTCGATCTGATGAATTGAATTTCATTGGAATTGGAGCATTATACAGTGTAAACTCCCAAAAGGATGCAAATGATATGATTAGGGACATTTATTTGTGGAAACTGCAATATTTTGAGCCAGAACCTTCCCCAAGAGTATTGTATTGGGCAAAATATGGTTATTATTATTTTTAAGTCAATGATAAGGGTTTGTTATGATAATTTTATATACATTATTGGCTAGTGTTGGTTTTATTATAATAAGGATGTTTCTCCATTTCATCGATGGATATTATATTTTCGATATTGACCAAAGTATCAATGTTGAGATGTATGTTCTGCCATGTTGTTTTATTATCATTGCAATTATTTTATTTATAATAAATAAAAGGAAAAAGGTAAAGGAAAAAATTGTTACGGAATTCTTATTCCTTGTGATAGTAATATTTCTTACATATCTCATAGGTCCGATTTTTGAGAAAGTTCAAATATATGGATTTAAAACTAGAGTTGAACATACATGGAATTTGGAAAAATTGTTTCAATGTTCAGAGCAATTAATTGATCATGATATCAAAATAATCTCCAAACAGAATTATAAGGTCTATGAAATAGATAATTTACCTAACTGCTTTGCAATCTTTTTATCAAAGAAAATTAAAATCAATCCTAAGATCGTTGTAGATAGATGGAATGATAAATGTACTATTGGACTTGAGTTTAAAAATTACTCAATAAAATATATACCACAAGGATTCCGAGCAAAAGGTATTAGTAACTCAACAAAAAATAAACGAATTTATTTCTCATATAGTATTAGAATAAATAGAAGTTGGAGACTTCATGAGATAGCAGAAAGTGAACAAATGTACAAGGAGTCCATAGAAAAATCGAAAGATGATTAGCCCCCTGCTATCATTATGATGAGCTATACCAGTTAACCGATCCAGAATATGGTATGGAAGCGGTTATTATCCAACAAATGCCGAAAGATATAATCTGAGTAATATTTCTTATGATGAGAATGGTAATATCAGGGATGTTTAGAGAGATGGTTATTTCAACTCAACATCCGGTTCAATCGATGATCTTGATTATACATATTATGGCAATAAACTCATCAGCGTGGAAGATGCCAGCACGCAAAGTGATGGATATCATTTTGGTGACGGTAATTGATGTAGGTCAAACATCCCTGTTTGACTTTTTTTAAGAAATAATCAGGGATGATTATTCTACATCGCAATAAAGAGATTGACATCAGTAATCATTTAGTGATTGGTGAATTGTGAACGGTGATTGGACAGTTAAGACTGATTTAATAATTTCATTGAATAGGGGTAATGGAATTGGAATATGACAAGGAATGATTTATTTAAACGTTTGCAGGATATTGAATGGGAAAACTTTGAAGTAAAGAAAGCAGAAAAAGCAATTCCCAAAAATAGTTGGGAAACAGTGAGTGCATTTGCTAATACCGGTGGAGGGTGGCTTGTATTTGGTGTATCTCAAATAGAGCAGGATTTCAAGATTACAGGAGTCAATAATCCGGAAAAGATAGAACAGGATTTTGTAACAACTTTACGCTCAAATCAGAAGTTCAATGTCAGGATTGATCCGATCTGCAAAAAATATGAAATTGAAGACAATACAGTTTTAGCTTTTAATATTCCGGTTTCTGCACAAAAACCGGTTTATTTCAACAATCTAAAAAATACTTTCATTCGAACTGCCAGCGGTGATCAAAGAGCTACACAGGCAGAAATTGATGCTATGTACCGAGATCAGGCTTTTGGAACTAAAGATCGTGAACTTACCAGCTTTGATTCCGAAGCCCTGGATCAGAAATCTATTGAACGATATAGAAACTATCTGGCTGCAATTAACCCATCACATTCTTACAATCTAATATCTGATCATGAACTCTTGCAGAAATTACAAGTGACCAAGGATGGCAAAGTTACTGTCGCCGGATTGCTTTTTTTCGGGACTGCAGAGAAAATCGAAGAGATGTTAACTGACTTTAGAATTGATTATCTTGAGATCCCCGGTACTTCTTTGGTTGATGCCGAGGAACGCTATAGCTTCCGATTAGACCAGCAGCAGAATGTTTTTGAGTATTATTTTGCTATCTATCCCAGGCTATTGCAAAAAATAGACATACCCTTTAAAATGACCCATAATGGTATGGCTACAGAGGAGCAACCTCACGTGCAGTCACTTCGAGAGGCTTTAGTAAACATGCTGATGCATGCAGATTATTTTAGCTCTTCCAAACCACGTATCCGCGTTTTCCTTGAGCATATTGAGTTTTATAATCCGGGTGGATTACCAAAAAACCTTGATGAGCTTAGAAAAGCGGATATTTCACAACCGCGTAATCCGTTGATAGCCAAAATGTTCCGAGTCATCAAGCTGGCAGAAACTGCCGGTTATGGATTTGACAAGATTTTTAGAGGTTGGAGTACTTATGTGAATGTTGAACCAATCTGTGTTAGCGGATTAGATTATGTTGATCTTAAGATGACTACTAAGAAAACAAAGAAGTTGGTAGATGGGTGGTCAGAAAAGTGGTCTGAAAGGTGGTCTGATGAGTGGTCTGATGAGTTATCTGAAAGGCAAAAACAAATATTGAAACTTATTATAATAAATCCGAAAATTTCAAGAAAGACATTGTCTGAAAATATTGGTATAAATCCTTCTGCCATTCAAAAAAATATTGATACTCTCAAGAGAAAAGACATCATAAGAAGAGTTGGTTCTGCCAGAAATGGACATTGGGAAATAGTTAATCCGTGAGACAGACGACTTCGTCAATGGATAATGGACTATGGATAATGGATGATTATTCAATACAAAAAACAGGACGGCTTGTGTTTGATGATACTAATGGTACTTTTGAATACCATTACGATCTGAAAGATCATCTCGGTAATGTGAGGCTTTCTTTTAAAGCTAACAGTCAAGGCAATCCGACAGTTATGCAGCAGGATCATTATTATCCCTTTGGGATGAGATTAGCAGGATTGAGTGAAACTTCAGGAGGTGATAACCAGTATCTCTATAATGGCAAAGAACTGGAAGATTATAATGATCTGCACTGGTATCATTATGGGGCAAGATATTATGATCCGCAGTTAGGCAGATGGATGCAGGTTGATCCGGCTGATGAATTTCACAACCCCTTTGCTTATTGTGGGAATAATCCAATTCTATTTGTTGATCCCGATGGTCAAGCAACTTACAGGATGGCAATGCCAATGGGATTTGGTGTTCATACATTTATTGCAGTTATTGACGAGCAAGATGGTTCAATACAAACTAGAGGACTGTATCCTGTAAGTAGAGGTAGAGCTATTGAGAGAACTGCTTACCAAATTGGAGAATTTTTTAAAACTGGAAAATTTAATAAAGCTGATAACCAATCATCGCAAGTAATTCATAATAAACCATCTGAAGTAGCTGCTACTGAGATGGTATTTAATAAAATTATAGGAACATCGATTGCATTTAAACTTCAAGAGTTAAAACCGCCAAAAGGTATGAGTGTGGAGGAACATGATGCACTAATTCTCGATCTTGCAGATCAATATCCAACAGAAGATCGGCCATATAATGCGACTAATGGTTATAATTGTAATACTTTCACTTATTGGTTAGGTAAAGAATCAGGTAGTGAGGTTGAGACTTACCTACCTGCAATCGGAGAAACTTATGAAGAATAAATTGAAGAAGAAAAGTGTAATCCACATTTTATATTTTGTAAATCTTACTATCATTTTAATAATGATATCATTAATAATTTTTGCTAATTTGAGGAGTAGCGATATTGATAATATCTCCTATATTAATAGGTTGATAATTTTTCATTTTTTTACTCCCCTTACAGGTCCATTTGCAGTGCTAAATTTAATATTGTATTTTGCATATGAAAACCATATAAAATATTTATGTACTTCAATTGTTTGTCTATTGTTGTTCACTTATACTTACGTTATCTTTTGGATTAGTTCATTTCCTTACTGATGCATTAATATCAAAAGTGTAATCAATTATAAGTATTTCTTTAATGTAGTTTAATAATAAGGAGGCTATGCGATGAGAATCGTACTTATTGCGTTAAGTTTTGTAATTGGTATCTCTATAATATTTTTTTTCTTCATTTTTTATAGAATAGAATACTCTACAATTGAATCTTCTGATAAAGAAAATACTTTGATTGGTAGAGTGTATCTTTTCCAACCTATTAATAATGGATATTATCACGTCGAGATAAATGGCAATGCTATTATCAAATATCGCTATAAATCTGGAGTTTATGGCCGTTGGGATAGTGATAGCTCTATTACGCTAGTCTCAAATGAACTTCCGGTAAAGTTTTTTAGAAAATCAAAAGATTATAATCTTAAAGTAATAATAATTAATGATAGATTAGATAGATTAAAGGAAGAAGGATTTAGGATGCTTCTGCCAGAATATTAAAGTTTTTAATCATTTATCCTCAATTGATTTTGTTATAAAAAAGCTTAAAGCCGAAAATGCTCTGTAAATATTATTCGGATCGCAGAGTTAAAATGTTTACATTATAATCAAGCTAGAATAAGCGATATAACAAGTAATAAGCTAGCTAGACATTAAGATAAAACATTACCAAAGGAAGTGAATATTCCGGAGCAATTGAACCACCCATTCCGCTTGATGAGAACCACCCCTCCGAAAAATAGAGCCACCTAATCCGATACTCAGAACCACTTTCCTATTCTGTGCTGTATTCGTAACATGATCAATAAGTTAAACGTTTTGCTCTCGAGAATCACAGCAAAGAATCAATAAACCAATTAATAAGTTGATTTTCAAAGTATCGATCTTCTTGACTAATTCATCGGTTCATTATGATTGGTGTTTTTGGTGAAACGGAAGCAGGATCTGCTGGAGAGCAACTTGCAAGGGATAGCCAAGCACAAAATGAGTGGGAGTGCAGATCTGCGCTCCCTTTTCAATCTCATTTTGGTCATGCCTTAGGAAAACTCATCCTTTATAAGTAACGCACTCTTCAATCCAAAAACACAGAAATTATTGACTCTGTATGACATTTATCAGTAAAGTCTTTAATGTTGGCTCTCATTGCCGGAACAGGTGGCTCTATTCTTCGGAGGGGTGGTTCTAAAACTGCGGATTAATGGTTCTATCTTGTCAGATTATTCAGAAGAAGCGATTTTCAAAGAATATTCTGCTCATTCAGTATTAACTTTAATGAATCTCGAGTCACGATGATGCTGTCAGTTTTAATTGATTTTAAAAGAAAGTGTGCCAGGCTGTCACCTGCCTGCAGAAAGTGAAGTTCATTATTATCAGATGGTAATCTCTTTGGACTGAAACTTCATTATGCTGATGATTTTACGGCATTGAATGCAGATGAGCAGTACAATGGTAACATCACTGCCATGGAATGGAATAGCATCTATAATAATTCTTCAGCCAGCGGGAATCGTGCTTATGGCTATCAATATGATGAACTAAACCAGCTTACTAAAGCTGAATATGGGGAAGGCACTGGATATCTTACAAATGCCGGTCGTTATAATCTGAATAGTATTTCCTATGATGAAAACGGTAATATCTTAGAAGCGCAGCGAGAAGGATATTTCAACTCATCTTCCGGAACGATTGATGATCTGACTTACAGGTATAAGGGAAATAGACTCATCAGCGTGGAAGATGCCAGCACGCAAAGTGACGGTTATCATTTTGGTGATGGAAATTGATGTAGGTCAAACATCCCTGTTTGACTCTTAATTAAGAAATAATCAGGGATGATTATTCTACATCGTAATAAAGTTATTGACATCAGTAATCATTTAGTGATTAGTGAATTGTGATCAGTGACTAGAAGGAATTAAATATTAGCAATAAGAAAGAAAGGTAGAATTATGGATGTTGACAGGCAAATAATATACTGGATGGAATTAGCAGAATATGATCTGGAAACAGCAAAGGCAATGCTCAGTACTGAGAGATTCCTGTATGTAGGTTTTATGTGTCATCAAGCAGTTGAGAAAGCATTAAAGGGATATCACGTGTATAGTACTAATGAAACTCCAGCATTCACACATCGTTTATCGTATCTTACAGAAAAAACGGGATTAGAAGTAGAATTATCAGCATCACAGAAAGATTTAATTGATGAGTTGGAGCCACTTAATATTGAAGCGAGATATCCAACATATAAGGAAAGGTTATTAAAGAGTCTTACACAGGAGCATTGTATAGCAATTATTACAAAAACCAGGGAGCTTATTATATGGATAAAAAACAAGATGCAGTAAGAATAGCTAGGAAATTTGCAGATATTATCAAAGAAAGATTCCAGATAGAATTTGTGTATCTTTATGGTTCTTATGTAAATGGTAATTACAGGGAGGAAAGTGACATAGATATCGCTGTTATTCTCAAAGATAAAGACTATGATTTCTTGGCTTTCAGTAAAGAATTGTTCCGGCTTAGAAGAGAAATAGATTTGAGAATTGAACCAGTTTTGCTGGAAATGGAAGATAATACCGGTTTTCTGGCTGAGATAATTCGAACAGGGATACAAATCGTATAAAGCTGGTGGATCCTACTAAGCAATATACATCATAGTGATAGGAAGACTAATCAATTGATAATGGATAATGGACTTCGTCAATGGATAATGGACGATGGATAATGGATAATTCAATACAAAAAACCGGACGGCTTGTGTTTGATGATACTAATGGTACTTTTGAATATCATTACGATCTGAAGGACCATCTTGGTTCCATTAGGGTGATAACTAATGCCAATTCGGATATTGTTGAGACTTATGATTATGATGCCTTTGGCAATGTGATGGAAAGCACTGTAACGGTTAATAGTTCATATCAATATACCGGACAGGAATATGATGATGAGGTTGATCTGCATAATTTCCGAGCCCGATTCTATGATAGTGATCTGATGCGATTCTATGCCGTGGATCCGGCAATGTCTGATGCTTCGCCATATCTTTTCTGTGGTAATAATCCGATTTCGTATGTTGATCCAGATGGTGAATTTCCCATTATTGCGGCAATAATAATTGCTTACGCGGTTTATAATGGCGTCCAGACAGCAGAAGCTACTGGTAATCCATGGGATTTTATGATTGGCTTCAATCAAACAGTCTGTTTTGTGGGGGGAACTGCAGTAATAACAGCAGCAACTTTGGGAACTTTAGCACCAACAACAGCCACTCTTTTTGAAGGATCAAAAATCTTTATGACAGCAGCATCGTCAGCCATATCAACAACGGTTAGTTCAGCAATATTCACCGGAGAACCAACTACAGGATTTGGGCAGTACAGTTATAACTGGAGTACTGGTAAGAAAAGTACAGCGAATCCATTTGATAAAGATAATTTTATAACAAATGCCTCTGAATTCATGAGCTGGGTAAGTTTATATGAATTTGCTCTTGAATGTGAATTTAGAATGACTACTACACCGGAATATCGGGAGGCATTAAGCGCATTTAAAACAAATCATCCAGGAAGTGACAGAGGATTTCTTGATGATTGGGGTGAAACTGAAATTACAAAGGAAGAATTAGATTCTTTTGGAAAACCGCTTATTTCTGCCGATACTTTTGAGGGGAAGATTATGTTACAAACCGATGTCAATCATCCGTATCAACATGGCTTATATTGGGGAGGACTCCATATTGATAAACTCACTGAAACCGGTCCATATAGAGCACATATTGATACCAATAAATTATCTTTGGGGGGAATAGGTTTGGCTGCCCATTTAGCAGAATGTATAATAGTCCAACCAGGAATAGGACCTTGTATCGCACCGGTAATTGAACCATTTTATTATTATAGAGATTCATTCAGGAATACGTGGAGGAAGTAAAGACATGAAATGTCGAAAGTTCAAGAAATTAATCATAATAATTATATTTTGCTTTATCTTATCAGGCATAATCGGATGTATGTATTTGCCCATTTATTATCGAATATTCAGATCCGATTTAATAACTGTAAATGATAATTGGCAACTGGAAATTTATACTCTCTCGAAAGTAAGCTATTCAAAGTGTAGCGATGAGAAATTCGATGATCTTTATAGATTCGCATTCTATTTTCTATCAGAAAATGCAGATTTAATGTCATCTGATGATAGTCTTTTTATCTCCAATATCATTATCCAAAACGAACAGAAAGAAGAGATAAAAAAATATCAGGGTAACTATAAAACAAAAAAATTACCAGGGCTAACATCTGGTGAACTTGGATTTCAAGAATACCCCTTAATAAAGATAGGTGATATTAATGACAAAGTAATGATTCCGAAAGATGTAGATACTATTTATTTCTCTTTTACTGTAGAAATAAAAGATCGTAACGGAAATTATTTTAAGAAGGATTTTTATGTCCCATACAAGAGAAGTGATTATAAGAATTGGGAATTTCGGATAATAACGGGATATTGATTTATTTTCGGGTATCTATTTCATTATTATTAGCTTCTTATCATAAATTACTTGTTTAGTAGTTACTCTGCATAAATACGTACCTGTAGCTACAAACCTTCCCTGCTCATTTTTACCATCCCAGTATATTGTATTGTTTCCGGAAACGTTATTTTGCCGAAAGGTTTTAACTTTCTGTCCTTTGATATTGTATATTTCTACTGATTTGACGTAATTATCAGAAATATCAAACGATATTGTCAATCTACCGGAAGAAAGCGGGAAAGGATTAGGATAACATTTTACATGGTCAGTTTCTACAATTTCATTATTCTCAATCGCATTACCCGCGGATAGATCGGAATCAAGTACTGAGAGGAACCAGTCTGTCTCTCCTAAATAAGTAGAATATGCTCCTGGAGTTGTAGGCAAATCGGTTGAATATGTTTTTCCGAAAAGAATTATATTGTTATCTATTAGTGTAGTAGAATAAACAAAATCGGATTCTGTGCCACCAAAATAAGTTCCTGTTAAAATTTGAGTAAAATCCGGATCTAATTTTATAATAATTCCCTGCCAATTCCTTTCAGGATCAAGCTCAGTCATAAAGGCATTGGGCGTTGCATAATTGGAGTTTTCCGTTGTACTTCCACAAACATAAACATTACCATCATTACTAAGATTTACTCCATAAAAATAATCCATTCCCCAATCTCCAGAATAAGTGCAGGCAAGTAACTCTGTAAGATCGTCGCTAATTCTAAAGATAAAAGCTTCGGATATGGCTTCAAAATCGGGATCAAACACGCCTGGAGTGATCGGTAGGTCATTTGATCTTGTCACTCCGGCAACATAAATATAGCCTTCATCAGTTAACTTAAAAGACGGATCAATATGGGCTTCTGTAAAACTTCCACCAAAGAGAGTGGAACAATATAATGTAGTAAGTTCGGGATCAATTTTACTAATAAAAATATCTTCCATGCCATTATAATCATTGCAATACGCTCCGGGAGTTGTAGGAAAATTAGAACCTGTTGAATATCCGAGGATATAAAGATTGCCATCATCGTCAAATTCGAGTTGGTTACCTTCATCATAAGCTCCACTTCCCAGATATGTAGAACTAAGAAGTGTTGATAACGTTGGATCAAATTTTGAAATAAAAGCATCTCCTGCATTGATAACAGTATTAAATGTTTCATCATAAGCTCCGGGGGTTGTGGGAAAATCAAAGCTGCGAGTGTGTCCTGTTATATAGATATTTCCATTGATATCACGTTCTATGTCCCTTGAATATTCTGAATTACATCCTCCCAGGTAAGTTGAATAACAGAGGGTAGTTAAATCGGGAGATAAACATGAGACATAAAGATCATACATTGGAGGATAATATGTAGTACAATAGGCATTTTGTGTCACAGGGAAATCCTCTGAATCAGTGAAACCGAAAATATAAACATTACCAAAATTGCCAACGCAAATATCAATAGAAGCTTCACCACCGGTCCCGGAGATGTAAGAGGCAGCTAATATTTGAGATAGGTCAGAAGACATTTTGATAATTAAAGGTTCCAGTCCATTGATCATGGAATCCTGAAATGTTCCTTCCGGGAAAGGCAAATCTTCTGATGTGGATTGTCCGAAAACATAGATATCATTATTTGGAGCCAAGCACATGCTTCCTCTATATTCAGTACTGCTTCCACCAACATAAGTGGACGCGATAAGCGGATCGATGATCAGGTCATAGCTTTGATCATAACTGCCTAATTCGAAACAATATTGATCATCTTTGATAATGCGGTAATTGGCTTTAACATCAAATCTTTTACCATTAATGACCTGATAAGCCACGGGGTTGGTGAAGCGGAATTCAGACTCAGGATACTTGATCCTGAGTTCTCTGTTTTCTGTAATATCTAATTCTCCCTGTTGCTTGACTGAAATGATAATATTATTGGGATCTCCACCGGGTTTCACAGTGAAAACTTTTTCGATATTTGATTTGTAAGCTTTCAATTCAAGGTCAATATTATAATATATGTTTTCATATTCCAGTGACTTGGCTGTTGAATTACCCGTAAACCATTTTTCAGGATCACTACCTCTGAAATAACTGACCTTTGTGGGGGATTCCTGTTTTATTTGAAAATTACCTATATTGGCAGTATCAAAAGATTCATAGAATGAGAATACGTTTTGGGAATCTCTCCAGGAATAACACAATTCAGAAGATCCCGTGATGAACATTTTTCCTGAATCAATATCTGCATAAAAATCAACACTATCGGGATAAATGCCATTATTAATAATAAAGGGCAAAGAGAGATCATTCATAATATCAGGCCCATTATCCCTTTCACCGGTTAAAGGAGAGGATCCGGTACTGCAGGATATTAGAGCGAATATTGCCAATACTACCAGCAACAAAGATAATAAGCTCATTTTGAATAATTTTTGCTTTTTCATTCTACTTCCTTGAGATTTAAATTGTTCTGTACAAAAAGGGTGTCAAGTATATTATGAAATTGAAGAATTATAAAGTTTTGTGTTACTTCGCAAATAGTCAGATAAGAAAGAGTATCTCCTTTTTGGACAAAATAAAGATTGTCCTGATATTTGAGGATTGCAGTTTTTCCTACTATCCCCTGTAAGTCTATAATTAGCGCTTTTTCTTTACTTTCACTCCTTTTTTCCTTTACTGGTTGAGGTTTGGGTATTTCCTTTAATGCAAACGGGTCTGAAAAGTTTCCATTGAAATCTATAAAACTAGCTTCTTTCTCTTTTATAGCAGTCGTTTTGGGGATATCCCTATCCAGAGAAGCAGTTTTTGCTAATGTCTTATTAACGTTAAAGAAAAGATTACCATAAACGACTATGATTATGAAGAAGAGAATAATCATTAAAAATTTTCGAGGAATGGGAGTATTTTTCATTAGTGATCTCTCGCTAAAATGATCGTTATGTCCAGGGAACTAATAATTGTGTCATCCGCTTTATTCAGAATAAGATTTGTCAGTTGGATGGGATTTTCTTTCATTTCCAGTTGTTTCAGGAAGTTTCCTATATGATGAAATGAACCTTCAAAATCAATTGCAATAGAGAGTTGATCAAAATCTTCAATCTTTGAACTTGATCCGGTTCGTAATTCGAGAATAGTTATGTCATTTTGCTTTGCAATATCATTGAGCAGCTTAAGAGCATCAGAAAGACCAGATAGAATAATGTGCTGAGAAATACTGTTAGAATCGTCTTCTAACTGTTTTTTTTCTCTTTTAAGCTTTACCAGTTCCTGCTGCCAGTTTGTACTTAATTGGATTTGAGCTTTCAAGACCGATATCTGATCATTTTGAGCAGACCAGTTAGAATAAGCAGGGAGAATTACCTCTATGATCAAGAAGATAAACAGCAAAAAAAGACTAATTGAGAATAAACGCCATATAAGGAACCCTGATAATTTCATTGTACAGTAACCTTGATTTCAAAATTGTGACTTAAGTCTTCATTGCTGGGAACGCTTTCTTCCCTGGTTTCAATATAAGCATCACGTCATAAATATCTGTAACTTTTAACTTGTACTTTTAAATTCTATCTGCGTTGTTCATCGCTTTGAATAATCTGATAAGATAGAACCATTAATCCGCAGTTTTAGAACCACCCCTCCGAAAAATAGAGCCACTGAATCCGATTTTCAGAGCCACCTTGCCAAATAGCTCCTGCCTCTGAAATTGATTTATGATGTTCAATGTTGTAAATAGGCTTGTGGAGGTCTAATCAATGATATGGAATAGCTCTCTTTGCAGTGGTTGCTGCTTCGTTCCGACTACGTCTCCACTCCGCAGCAACCACTGCAATAATTGTCTCTTTCTTCACAATATTCTTCTTTTTTGAAGTGTAACTATACATAATACAATACTTAACCTATTATTGGTTCTCAAAATTGGATTAGGTGGCTCTATTTTTCGGAGGAGTGGCTCTCATCAAGCGGAATGGGTGGCTCAATGGCTCCAGAATATCCACGCTTTAATATCAAAGGATATTGAAGCTCTTCTCGCCTTGATATAATTCAAAATTACTGCGTTAAATTGTCACACATATTTATGACGCAATGCTTAGCTTAAGACAACACCCTGAAAGTAATTCTCCCTTTCCAGGCTGGCAAGTAGCATGGTGACGGGAGCTTTATCATCAGCACTGCCGGTGATGGTTATTATGGAGCCGTCATTTTTGGATAGGATCAATCCAGGCTTATTGAGCTATCATGTCCGATAAGCCCTATTGATTTTTTATAAGAAAAGAAGATTATCAACCAGTAGAGTAGAGACAGGCTTCAGTTGAGCTTCCCCCTGTCCCCCTCATCAAACCGTGCATGCGGTTTTCCCGCACACGGCTTTCCGACAAAGTTCGTTCCAAACGTTCACAGTTTCATCAGACGAACCTGC
>JAIPBB010000049.1 GCA_021739805.1 Saprospiraceae bacterium
GAAATTAGGTTCTGTTATAGTGACCTTATTAATGTTGATTAGCATTTCAATGGACTGGCATAATAATTATTTAATATCGGGCTATTTTTCTGAAGACTATATAAAACAATTGGGTTTTTTATTTAATAAAATATTCCTGACGACTTTAGTATCAGGTGTTTCACTGATTGCTATGCTTCTGCTTCTTAAAAAGGAAAAAGAGAATATTGCATGGATTATTCCGATTGAAGTTTATAAGGCAATAATTCTATGCTTAATGTTTCTTGTGTTTTATATCGGTGGTTTATCAGAAGCAAATTATCAGGCTTTTCACTATTTTATTGAATTTTCATCTAAGGGCATGGTTGCTTCTACCTTTAATGCATTATTTATCCTTGTTTTACTTGTATTTGCTCACAAGATGAATAATAGGAATATTTCAATAACTGTTTCAATATTATCCGTTTTGTTTATTTTATATTTTTTAGTTTCTTTAAGCGTGGTTTATGCCGGAAGTGCACTAATTTATATTTCCGGAAGTGAAATTTATTCATCAATACTTTTAGTTTTAAGATGGGTTTCTGTTTTTGCTGTTTATGCAATTGGAATTCTATTATTCAGGCTGGTAAACAAAATAAACAATAATGCCAGGAATGAATTATACAAGCTTAATATTGCAGTTTTAATATTTACTTTTCTCTTTTTACTAAGTGCAGATTTAGATACTATCACGATATTAATAACAAAAAGTAAGCATATTTTGATACAGGTTCACAAAGCTGGTTATGCTATACTTTGGGGACTTAGTTCCTTTATTCTTATGATGATTGGTATGAAAAAGAAAGAGCAATTTATTCGAATAATTTCTTTAGTGCTTTTCGCCATTACCATAATCAAACTGTTTGTCTATGATATTACGAATATTAATGAAGGTGGGAAAATCGTTGCATTTGTTCTGCTTGGTATCTTGCTTTTAATAATTTCCTTTATGTATCAAAAAGTAAAAAAGCTGCTTCTTGATGATGACTCTGTAATGAAAAAGTCAGAAACAGAAATTGAAACACCTAAAGATTAATATTATGCGAATTATAAATTTAATTATTCTGTCAATTTTATCAATATCGCTTTTTGGGCAGAACTATAATTATAAAGCTGATATTGAAGCTATAAAGCAAAATGGTTTCCATAAAATATTGTTATCGCCCGAAATTACTTCTCAATTAAATAATCAATTTTTTGATATTAGGCTTTATAATGCAGAAACAGAAATTCCATACATTTTGTATAAAGAGTCTGCTGTTACAGAACAGGAGCTTTTTGTTGAATATGAAATTACAGAAATAGAACATAAAAAAGCTCAAAGATATACTCGTATTGTAATTCACAATCCAAATAAAACCGAAATAAACAATATAGTTCTAAGGATTAAAAATAGCGACGTAAGGAAAAGGCTTAAATTAAATGCGAGTTATAACCAACAGGAATGGTATGTTCTTAAAGATAATTATTATTATAACTCCATTTACAACTCCCCAAATACATCGGAAATAAGGGTGCTGAATTTTCCTTTAAGTGATTATGAATATTATGAATTATTGATTGATGATTTTTTTGATAAACCTATAAATATTATCCAGGCAGGATACTATAATCTGGTGAAGGAGAATGGGAAATATACAGAACTGAAAAATATAGCATTTACTACAATTGACACACTTAAGGAAACAATTATCACTCTGCCGGTTGGCGGCAATTATATTGATAAAATTTCTTTTGAAATTGATACTCCTAAATACTATTATCGTGAAGCAGAAATCTTTGTGAAAAGAACAAAAAACCTAAAGAAAAAGAAATTAGCTTATGATGAAATCATAGGTAGTTTCAATCTGATTTCCAATAGCAGCAATACATTCATTGTCAATAATCTTAAAGAAGACACTATTTATATCAGAATAAAAAATAACGACAATTTAAAGCTTAACATTAATAAAATCAGTTTGTTCCAACTGAATAAATATATTACAGCTGAGCTCAATGCTGGGAGCAACTATTATCTGAAATATTCAGATAAAAATGCAAAAAAGCCAAATTACGATTTAAGCTATTTTACTGATAGTATTCCCGCTAATTTACCAACAATAAAAACAAAAACACCTAAGAAAATATTAAATCCTGACGAAACCGATAAATCCGGAAATTTCGAAATTCGCAACTACTGGCTTTGGATAAGTATTATTATAGTTGCGGTTTTCCTTTTTTATATGTCTTTTAAAATGATTAGGGAAAATAAGAAAAGTGATAGTCAATAATTTTATATATTACTTCAAATGAAAACAAGAATATTACTTTGTTTATGTTTTTTTTGTATGGTTGAAACATCATTTGCTCAGCTTACTGAATTTAAGATTGGATATAAATCACTTAAAGATCCAACTGTAAGCGGATATGCTTTTTTTAGTGAATCTCACAAAGTTGGAGTGACCTTTAGTTATATATTTCCATTAACCGAAGAAAGATATTATGGTAACGGCTTAATTAGTGGTCCCGGTTATATCTTAACAAGGAGTTTTAATCAACAAGGTTTTGGAATAAGTATCCAAAATAAATTCCGGTCAAGAAAGAATGATAGAAAATGGCATAGTGTAACTTTTGAATATCAATCTTTATTTTCAGGAAACTATATTGATGACTTGGGTTTTTTTTGGGGGTCAACTGAATTAAGATATAGTGAATTCAAAGATAAATATGATAATTTTGCTATTATATATGGCAAGCACCTAACTTTTACAGAGAATGATATTATAGATTTATTTTTTGAAATTGGAATTAGGTACAAAAGAATTCATAGACAATATTCAGTTATAGGTACTTATTCAAATAAAATTCCAACAAATATATCAGAAGATTTAATAGCTTTTTCACCAGTTCTTAGAATTGGATTTGAAATTAGAATTTTCGGAAAAAATAACAAAGAATAAAAAAACATAAAATCATGAACTTAATAAGTGTAGATATTCAAATAGCAATTATTGTAGCAGTAATAGCGATTATTTGTGTAGTAGTAAATTATAGATTAAATTACTTCTCTATACGTTCACCTTTTTCTGTAAAATAAAAAACTTCATTATCTTTTTCAGCATAGATTTCCCCTTCTCTAACATCACTAACATAGTCGTAAATTAACGGGATTACAACTTTTCCATTTTTGTTCAAATAACCCCATTTGTCATTTTTTTTAACAGAAACAATACCACCTAAAAAAAAGTATTGTCCCTTATATCGCCAGGAATTTCCCCTTTCATCATAAATAAAAGGAATTATTTCTTTACCGGTTTTATCAATAAAGCCCCATTTGCCATTTTTACTCACAGCAGCTAAGTCCTCCGAAAAATGAAAAGCGTCTTTATAAATTAATGGAATTACTACTTTCCCGCTTTCATCAATGAAGCCATAATTACTTGTCTCAGGGTACCCCCATTCATCTTTTTCACCAGTAAAAGAACGAATAATAGCTAAACCATCATAGAAATCATTTATTAAATAATGTTCACATGCTAGAATTTCATTTCCGAAGCTATCAATTAATCCATATTTTGAGCTTAACATTTTTTCATAATTTCCGGAAGTAAATTCAATTTTTGTTCTGAATAAACCATTATTTAGTTTCTCAATATTATCGAATTTACAATCTAAAACTATTCTTCCCTTTTTATTAATAAATCCAAATTTGTCACCTTTCTTCACCAGGTATAAGTCATTTACCTCATCAATAACATTATCATACATTTCTTTAATTGGTATTAATTTACTGTCAAGTACATTGTAAATAAACAGACTATCGTTTCTAGTCACAATTAGAACATCGCTAAAAAACCTTTCAATTTTAAAATCTAATTTTTTTGCAGTATTTTCCCTAACATCAATTTGCCACCAATTATCTTGTTCTTGTGCAAATAGAATTTTGGAATTTATTTTAATATTTGATATGTCAATTTTATAATTGATGATTTGCTCTTTAGATATTTTAATACTCAAGTATTTATTAATAAGAATGCCTGTTTTTAAATTGTTATTTTGTGTGCTAAAGTAAATATTTTCAAATGTAGTTGGAGTAAGTTCTTTACCTTCATGGTTTAATATATTTATTCCCCCTTCTTTTACTACTGGTACTTCCCTGGATTCATAATACTCTTCTAATTCTAATTCAGGAGTTTCAATCAAAACTGTATCAATCCATTTAACGGTATCAATAATTGCATTATTTAGGTATAAATAAAGATCTTTCTGATAGTCATAAACTTCTTCATTTTTATCAAAAATATCTAGTTCTAGCGTTAAATACGCATTGCTGTTTTTCACTAGTTCTTCATCAGCTGTATATAAAAAATCCCCAAGTATATTAATAAATGCTGCCAATACATTATTATTGTAAAAACTTATTTCTTTAGAAGAATGCTCAGTGTGTGCAAATGAATCATATTTGCATTCAATTTTTGAATAATCTTTAAGGTTAAGGAAACCCCATTTTTCATCACGCTCAATTAAAATTATCTTTGAATCGATTTCCGGATTTCCATTAACAAAATACCCAAAATTATCATTGACATTAAAATTTGATTTCTTAGCTGCTATGTATTTATAAACATCTATACTTTCGTAATTAGTTGTTCCTAATCCATCCCAATCATCATAGTAATATGCTTTTCTAAATAATATTGACTTAGTAGCAATATTGTCAAATGGTTCCACATTTAATATTTCACTTTTGCCATTTACTAAAGTTATTTTTCCGCTTATTAGGTTTGGAATACTAATATCTATTATGGAATCAATAACAGAATAATCTCTTATTCCTATTGCAAGAGTGTCAAAATAATGTAGAGTGTCTATTACTGCCTCAGTGAAGTACACAAACAAAGAATTTTCTATTTCAACTATTTTAGCCGTGTCCAAATGTTCATAGTAATAAAGTTTGCATTGCCAATATATGTTACTATTATTTACAATAGTTTCATCTGCTTTATAAAGAAATTCCCCATTGTTATCGGTAATAGCTGCCAGCACATTGTGATTGAACAAACTGAATGACCCATCATATTTTGAATCATAACTTATAGAGTCGTATTTAGGTTCAATGATTGTATTTCCTTCAACATCAATTAATCCCCATTTTTTATTCTTTTTTACCCAAAGAAATTTTGATGCTAATACAATATTGGATAAATCAATATTATAATTAACAATTTCATCTTCTGGCATTTTAAGACGAACATATCCAAAAGGTTTAATATTACCATAATCATCATAGAGTGTGGGATTAAAGTATAAATCATCGAATGCTGTTGGAGCAATTTCTTTACCCTTGTTATTAACAATTACAATGTCACCTTTAATAAGCATTGGAACTCTATTTTCAAGCAAAGTATCTATTATATCAAATTCATCATCGGGATTTATCAATGTTACTGGAAAATAAATAGAAGTTGAATCAATTATTGAATTGGACAGATAGAGGTAAAGTTTGTTTTTATAATAATCTTCGGAAGAATAATCACTTTCTTGTTTATCCCATACTAAGTATGCATTACTGTTTTTTACTAATTCATCATCAACTTTAAAATATACTTCCCCGGAAGAGGTAGTACTAGCTCCAGGTATATTATTAATATAAAAATCTCCTAAGTAATATGAGTCGTATTTTATTTCCAAAAGCTGCTTTCCATTTAAATTCATAATACCCCATTTATTATTTAGGCACACATACAATAAGCCTGAATTATCCATTTCCCTATATTCAATATCTTTAAAAAATGATGCATCCTTTATCTTTGACATATTAACTAAAAATAATCCTATATAGTCTTGTCCATTTCTATAGCCTCTATATGGAATAGCAAGACTATCATAAATGGTTTTTAATACTGTTTTACCATTTGGGTCAAGTAAACCAAACTTTCCACCAGTGATATATTGATATTGTTTTTCAAAAGTGACTGGCTCAATAATTTCTTCACCTGTCATTTCATCAATATTAAAATTAAAAATAGTGTCGTAAATAACTTGAGTGTTCATTTCACCACCATTATTTACTATATAATAAAATTTCAAATTAGAATTTTCATCTTCTCCCTGATAAGCCTGCAATTTGAGAATATTATCAAAATTTGGTTTAACTTTAGTTTTGCCTTTTTCATTTTTAAGTCCCCATTTCCCATCATCATTTTGAAAAGGTACTAATTCTTGAGTAAAGGATAGGAGAGAGCTAAAAAGCAATATTATTGTAAAAAGTATTTTTGTTTTCATATATTGTCAATAGGTTTATTAAAATTTCACTTAATTCTATTTAGTATTTAAATTACTCAATCAATACAAAAGCAGCCCAAAAATAAGGATCATACTTTGCTCGCATTTCTCTTTGTGTTTGACTAAATGCTTGTTTTATATCTTTAAGATTCAGAAGTTTTGAGTAAAAAGTTGTCATAAATTCTTCTGTTTCTTTATCAGGTACTTCCCACAAACTCATAATTAGGAATTTTGCTCCTGCCATTTTAAATGCTCGTTGTAAACCATAAACTCCTTCTGTTCCTCTAATATCACCTAAGCCGGTTTCACATGCCGAAAGAACTACTAATTGAGTTCTTCTTAAATCAATGTTAGATACTTCAAGTGCTGTTAAAACTCCATCTTCATTATTAAAGCTGTATTGCTTCTCCCATACCTCATTTGCACCTGCTAAAACCAATCCTGAACGCATTAATGGATTTTTGTTTTTTACAAATTGATACACCCCAAAACCTGAATTACTACTTCTTGATGGAATCTCAGATTTTGATATTTCTTTTTTTTCTTCTTCTCTTGATGGGTAAAAGAATCCATGAGTTGCTAAATGAAGAATATTACATTCTGAACTACTTGTCTTAAAAGTATTTTCACTCGCTTCTGTATCTGTGAAATAATTTGTTTTTATTTTTTTGTCTTCCAAAAAGAAGTTGATAATCTGAGTTTCTGTTAATGTGCCATCTAAATAATTCCAGATTTCGGTTTTAGTACTGTCAGTATTATAATTGATTCCACCATAAATATCTGCAGTTAAATTAGTATCTATTGCTGAGTTTTCGGGTGCATGCACTTTGCCGGTTGTGCTTTGAGTATTAATATTATAATTATCGCAAAGATGAATATTTTGTTTTTTGCAAATTGCCGGAAACGAAATTTTATGCAATAATCCTGTTGGTGATAGATAAATTGTTTTTACTCCTTTTAAACTTCCTTCTAGTGGTTTCCAGATTAAATCGTAAAGTTTTGAATCTTCACCATAAAGTTTTTTGACAAAACTATAACTTCCACTTGTTTCTTTATCGATTAGCAAAAGCAATTGTTTTTCTTCAAATAATGGAATCATTTCAGGATATTGGCTCTCAGCTTTAACTATTAAGGCACAATAAATAGTAGAATCAGTAAATCCCCTGTTCCAAAGATTAAAGTGAATAAACTCAATGGCAGCTTCGTTTGAATCCAAATCGTTTTTAATGTTTTCCCACTTGATATCTTTAAGCCTTTCCAAGCTATTTATAGAAACTGATTGAACAATTTCCTTTTCCAGATTATTTAATTCTTCAGTATCAACAATTCTTTTATCTTCATTATTTTTAAAATTATCATTTTGATTAGCAGCTAAATTAATCTGGGCTAATTTGTCTTTCATTTTCAACCATTCTTCATATTTGGAAATTAAATCCGGGTCTCCATTTTCATATACTTGATTTTTTAAGGCAGTTGATGATTTTAATATCAGCCCTTTATTTTTCAGAATAGTATTATAAACATCAGCAGTATTTTCTGGTTTTAAAAACTTGGATTTAAGAGCGTAGGAGTAAAAACCTTCAAACCTATTGTTAAGAGTTGCGAAGAATAGTTCTTTTTCTTTTTCAGACATGAAAGAAAAGTTTTCAAAAACATAATCGTAAGTATATTTTATTACATTATCAAATATCTGTTTTGCTATTTTTAATTCAGATTCCGACAATTCAGGATTATTATTAGAAATAATAAAGTGCAATAATGCTTCATTATTTAGTGATTGTAAATAATCTACATTTGAATTATCTCCCCCATAAACCAGCTTATAAATTTCTGTGGCTTCCTGCATTTTTCCTAAGACAACTAAATACTCTTTTAATGCAGCAGATTTATTTAAATATTTTGCAAGTCCAATCTTAACCAATGCTTGCAA
Source organism: Saprospiraceae bacterium (assembly GCA_021739805.1). The sequence continues at coordinate 8,213 of JAIPBB010000049.1, forward strand.
TTGCACGCTAGATGCATACGTTGGATCATTTTCTCCAAAAGTGGTTTTAATTAAATCAATATTTGAGCTAAGTACTGATTCGACTTGTGTTAGAATATTTAGCGAGTTGATTTTATCATCTGTCAATTGTGCAATGTCATATCTCATCATTGATTGCCAAATTGTATAATAAATTATACTATAATCATTTTTATTCTTAGTATTGAACTCTAAAGCAACAGAAAACAAAGAATCAGCACGATAAAGATTTGCTAATTGAGACTGCCTGTTACCTCCCTTTTCCGATAATATTTCAGCATAAGTTTGCACAAATTCATCATAATTTTGTTGTTTTAAAAATTTTGAGTTTTCAGCTAAAACCAATGCTTGTTTCGCATATTTTTCGGCTAGAATATAATTCCCGGTTGAATTATACAAATTAGCATACATTCGCAGCATTTCAGCATACTCAAAACTATATAACAAATCATATTCTTCGAGATTGACTTTAATATCATACAAGGTTACTTCGGCATTTCTATAATCATTTGTTGTTATAAGAAATTCAGAATACTTAAGACCCATTTCAGCATATTTTAAAATGCTTTTTTCATTTTCTTCATTTAAAGCAGAGTTTTGTGCATCTCTGTAATGTATTGAAGCCATATGAGTTTTACCTAACATCCATTCAGTGTATGCCAGATTGGATAAAAACTCAGGATATAATTCATTATCTTCATTAAAGGAATAATCTTCATAACCGGATTCAAATTTTTGTAAAATAGGATAAGCAGTTTTATATTTATTTTCATAAAATAATAACATAGCAAATTCATAAAACATCTTTGAATAGCTATATTTTGGTTTAATATAAATTTCCCCATTTAGTTTTAAAACTCCCCAATTATTTTTACTATTTATTATGAGATAATCTTCATAAGGATAAAAAACCTTATCATATTTTAATGTACATGGAGCAATGATATTACCAGAAATATCATAAAAACCATAAAAGCCTTTCTTTGGAGAGCCATCATCATTTAGCTTGCCTTTGAAGACTTTTATTATATCCTTGTATGAAGGTGCAATATAATCGTATTCACAAGCAATTATTTCCTTACCATTATTATTGACACAGCCATATTTCCCTGAACCGGGTACAAACTCATCATAAACATCAAAAAATCGTCCATTGTATGTTTTTCTTAAGCTGTCATGAATATAACCGGTTAATAAAAAATCATTTGAATATTCTGTACTAGCTTTTTCAGCATTTATTATGTAATCAAAATTATTTATGTTATAATAGACATAATCACCTTTATGGCTTTTAATATTAGAATATTTGGCACCTATTTCAAAAATGAAGTCGTATTTACAAGGAACAATTTCTTTCCCTGAAGAATCAATAATCCCATACTTACCTGAATAACTGCCATCTTCATTTACTTCCCCATCCAGAACTCTAACAGTTCCACAATTAAAATAACAAATCCATGCATACCACTTTGAAATGGTATCGCCATTATTTACTATAGCAAATTTATCATTAGATCTAAGCTTTTTAAAATCCTGAGAATAGCATGAAATAGTTACTAATAGAGTAATTAACAAAAGATATAGTTTTTTCATACTTCTAGTTAATTGGAAATTAAAGTTATGTTTGTCATTTTTCATAATATTCTTAAAGTTATATTACTGCTAAATTCTAAAATCAACTACTCAATCAACACAAAAGCAGCCCAATAGTAAGGGTCATATTTTTGTCGCATTTCGTTTTGAGCTGTTCGGAATGCTTCCCGAATGTCCATACCTTTAAGCCAATTATCATAAAACAATTGCATAAGTTTTGAAGTGTGGTAATCCGGCACTTCCCACAAACTCATTATGATATAATCAACTCCTGCCATTTTAAATGACCTTTGCAAGCCGTAAACTCCTTCGCTGCCTTTAATATCTCCTAGACCTGTTTCACAAGCTGACATCACAACAAGTTTAGTGTTTGATAAATTAAGATTTGAAATTTCGTAGGCTGTAAGTATTCCATCATCAATTCCCTGAATTGGTCTTTCTCCTTTCCAAACTCTGTTTGCTCCGGCAAATATTAAACCCGAACGAAACAATGGATTTTTTGCTTGTGTAAATGCTCTGGCAGCAGAATTTTCATTTCCTGCGTTTCTTGTGGCATCTTCCTTTTCAGAAATACTTAATTGCTTTGGGTCGGGGCTAAAAAAACCATGAGTAGCTATGTGAGCAATATTTGGCTCTTTTAAACCTGAAAGCATTTTAAAAGATTCTTCGGTGGCAAACAAACTCATATTTGTTTTTGTGGGAATACTTTTTTTCTCAAACATTGAATTTATGCTATCAACTTCTTCAACCGTACCTGAAAGAAATGAAAACTCACCGCCCCTTGTACTATCTGTGACAAAGGAAACATTTCTTGCTGTAGATGTTGATATATCAGTTATTCCCCTTTGTTCTAAAGCAGTTGAAGTCATTGTTGTACTGTCAAGATTATATTCAATTCCACCAAAGAGATATAGCTTTATATCTTGAATTAATTTGAAGGATTTTTTATCATAACAAAGGTTTCTGGTGCTACTCATATAGTTCATTGAATATTTATCGGAAAGATAAACTGTATCATTAGTTTGGATAGCATCAAAAGCTATCTTATGAAGCAAACCTGTAGGAGAATAATAAACTTTATTTATTCCTTTTAAATATGGCTCAATTGGTGCCCAAATCAAATCGTAAAGTTCAGTTTTATATTTAGCACTATCAGTAAACATATTTTGGCTTTGTTTGAGTTTTGTGCCATAAAGCCATGACACATAAGGAGAAGCACTTAATGAAGCTTTCTCGCCAATAAGATTTTCCAGGTCTTTCTTATTAAAAAGGTAAACCATTTTAGGATATTTAAAATCTTTTCTTATTAAAAGGGCACAATACATAATACTATCGGTCCAACATGTATCATTATATTGAAAATGGATAAACTCAATAGCAGTTTCGTCATCAGAAAGTCTTTCTTTAACATCTTCGAATTTGAATTTTAAGTTTTTAAGCATGAATGATAGATTTTCAGATTTTCGAGACATCTCCTTTTCCTGTAATGCCAGTAGTTGTTCAAGGGAATCAACATCATGTTTTCGATTATTTTCTGCCTGGGAATATAATTCTGAAATTAGTTTTTTGTTTTTTGTAAAACTATCATAAAGTGAAATAAGCTCATCATCATTACTATTCAAAATACTTTGTCGAAGCATAGTCCCTGATTGAAGCAATAGTCCTTTATAAGATAAAGCATTATTATAAGCTGCAATCTCCATTTCCGGCAACTCTTTTCTGAATTTATAATTTATTGAATAATATATCTCATAATTTGCTTCTATTTTTTTTAGAAATTTTTCCTTTTCATTTTCAGAAAGAAAACTAAAAACCGATGAAATTTGTTGATTAATTAGTGTGTTTGATTTACTATAGTTCCTCCAGCATTCTTCCGGTTTATTCATCAAATTATATACTGTTCCGAGATTACTATAATTGATAAAGTTATCATGGTGGTTCTCACCGAAAATTTTAATATTTATTTCCAATGCTTTATTGTATAAATCCAGAGCATCTTCATATTTTCCAATATCACAATATAAATTTCCAAGATTGTTAAGAGCCAAAGAATAGTTAGGATGTTCGTCACTAAAGACGTCCTTAGTAATTTTTAAGGATTCTTTAAGTAACACTATTGCTGTATCAATTCGTCCAGTATTTCTATAAACACTTGCCAAATTGGTCAAAGTGAGAGAATAAGCAGATGAATTTGTATGCCCGTTGTGCTTTCTGATTTTAATGCATTTCATATTAAGCTCAATAGCCTCATCATAGTAATATACTTTGGAATAGAGGAGGGCGAGATTATTTAGAGATTCAGCATAACTTGGATGCCAGGGTCCAAATATCTTTTTTCTAATATTTGCTGATTCGATATAATAATTTTCTGCTTTTTTATAATTACCCAAATCTAAATAAAAACCACCAATTAAGTTAAGGTTTATTGCCAAACTGCTATGTTCGTTTCCAAGTGCTTTTCGTAGAATTTTTTCGGATAAAAGAAAGTATTCTTCTGCTTTTTTATAGTCGCCCATATCACTATAAAGCGAACCAAGATACTGGTTTACAAATCCAAAATCCGGATGATTTTCATCAACAACTTTAAGTCTTAATTGGAGAGATTCCAGATAACATTTCTCAGCAGATTTATAATCACCTTTTTCCTGTAAATACATTCCTTTATTTGCTAGTGTGATATATAAGTCTATTATGCTTTGTGGCATCTTTTGCCGATAAATTTCAATAGCTTCATCAGTATGCTTTATTGCAGCCTCATATTGGCTTAAAGCTTTTTCATTCAGGGCAAGATTACTTAATCCCATAGCATAATCTGAATGATTTTTACCCCTTATTTTATCAATGATTAAAAGATATTCACTAAAAATAATTTTTGATTCTATATATTCCCCCATTTTAAATTTTATAAGCCCATAGGTGCTTAATGCATAGCAATAATCAGGGTGATCTTTGCCTAAGAATTTTTCTCTTAGTTTTAAAGCAATTGATACTAGAGAATCAGCTTTCGAATATAAACCCCTATCGAAATTTAAAAGTGCATAACCATAAATAATAGTTGCATAAAAAGGTTTTTCCATAAATGAGGTAGCTTCGATTAAGTCAATAATGGTAAGAAATAATTGTTCTGCTTCATTGAACTTTGCCATTTTAACATATAAGTTCGCAAGTCTAAAAAGAGAATTCAAATAATTAAAACTGTATTTGCCGAGACTATCCAGAAATATTGGAATTGCTAATGTGTCATACTTTTCTGCCAGACTGTATTTCCCTTCCCGCATATAGAAACCACCCAGATTACCCATTGCTTTCGCATAAAATATATGTTTTTCTCCAAATGTATTTTTTGACAGATCTAATGATTCAAGAAGCATTTTCTCTGATTTTTCAATTTCTTCAATTTCTTCATAAGCTATTGCAAGCGAATTCAATTGCATTAGGTATTCTGTATGCTTTTTACCATAAATCTTTTCTGTTATTTTACAAGATTCTTCCAATAACTTAATCCTTTCATGAAATTTCCCTGATTTTTCATAAAGGTCACACAAATACCCAAGGATTTCAATATACTCTTTGCTATTTTTATCGAAAATATCAACTATAAGTTTTTGTAGAACTAAATAATAATATTCTGATGAATCATGATTTTGATTCATTTCATACATATGAGCAATATTCCCTAAAGCAATCCTTAAATTGTAACTTGATTCACCTGGATTTTCTTGGGCTTTTTTAAGTGCTAAATGAGCAAAATTCATAGCAGATTTATAATCACCATCACGATTCTTACGTAAAAGCCTCTTATTGACATCTAACCAATCAAGAGAATTATAAAATTCTACAGGATTATTCAAATAAGACACAATATCAGGATGGTTATTTTCATTTGCATAGTCAATTGCATTTTTATTGTTTTTATCTTTCAAAGTTTTATCAGCTCCTTTTTCCATTAAAAGTTCGATAATCTCAATATTTCCATTATATGCAGCTAAGATTAAGGGTGTATATCCAAGATTACTATGTAAATTAACATCAATGCCTTTTTCAATTAGAATCTTTGTAATTTCATATAAATCATCCCTTGCTGAAAAATGCAAAAGAGACAATCCACCAACTGAGCATAAATTCACATCTGCTCCTCTATTTATAAGTAGTTTAACAGTGGTATCATTGAAATTTGTTAGAGCATACATTAATGCTGTGGAGCTATCCGATTTAGAAAAATAATTTAACTCAGCTCCTTGTAAAACCAGATATTTAATAACTTTTGTATTCCCATAATAGGCTGCCCAAATAAGAGGAGACCAACCACTAAAAGAAGAATCTGCTAATGACATTTCCGGTTGACTAACATCAATATTTAATTCTTCTACCAAATATTTTGTTAACTCAAAATGACCATATCCGGCTGCAATACATAGTAAGTTCCCATAATAGTAACTTCTAGTTGAATCTGCCCATAATATTGCTTTTACATTAAAGTTTGCCTTAGCATCAACAAAACATTTAAAAAGCTCAACATCTCCGGTTTGTGCAGCATAATAAATCATTGGAGTACCCGAAGTGTCAACAGAATTTGGATTAGATCCTTTTTTTAATAATTCACAAACTAAGTTCTTATCTTTATTGAAAATGGCAGATTTTAACTCGTTGGGTTTGCTCTCTTGGGAGAAAGAATTTAAGGAATAAATGAGTAGAAGAATAATTGTAAAATTCTTTTGCATAATCTATTATTAAAATCAGGTAATAAATTTACGAAAAGAAATGGAAGTAAATAGGGTTGATATTAATTTTTTTTGATTTAATAATGATAAGTGTTGAATTAAAATAAAAAGCCCGGCACTAAAGTACCAGGCTTTTGGTTGCGGAGAAAGAGGGATTCGAACCCCCGGTACCTCTTGGTACAACGGTTTTCAAGACCGCCGCATTAAACCGCTCTGCCATTTCTCCGCCGCAAAAATACAATTTTTTTTAAGTCGCAATAAAAAAATATAACATTTTACCTAAATTATTGTTTTCGTCTTCCTAATCTGCAATACTTCTTATATTTACAAACTTATATAGTAAACAAGACTTGTAATTTGAATTTTATTTTTTTGTTATTACATTTGAATTTTATTGTAATTTTGATTTCACATTTAATAAAAGAAAATTTATAATTAATTAAAATCATAAAAAATGAAACTAGCAAAATTATTAAGTAAAGGAATATTGTTATTTATTTTGGTTTTCGGTCTTTCTGTAGTGATTAATTCATGCAAAAGCGATGGATGTATGGACAATACAGCATTAAACTACGACAGTGAGGCAGGAAAAGATGATGGTAGTTGTATATACCCTTCAGATAAATTAGTCGGCTCCTGGTCGGCTGTTGACTCAGTTGGTAGTGGAGGAATTGGCTATAATGTAACTATTACAAAAAGCACTAATGAAAATATTAAAATATCAGCAGTTCGCCCTACAACCCCTGACTATTTTTATAATGATTTAATTCTTACTGTTAATTGGCTTGAATTAAAAGTTTCATCAGGAGATTCAATCACAGGTACTATTGTGAATGAAAATGACTTTCATATTGAGTATATGTTTGGGCAGGTTGGAAGTGCTTATAAGGTAAAAGTTTACTACACAAGATAAAAACAATTTAAATTTTAAGGAAAATAAAATTGGGAAAAACCAATAGCATTCTAATAATTATTTCAATTTTATTCTTTTCTAATTATTGTTATGCACGGAAAGAATCAAAAATTGATACTGTTTATGCAAATATAACAGTTCAACAAGCTGATTCTTTAATCAAGGCAAATGACACAAATGCAAATTTTGTTATCATAGATGTCAGAACTCCTGCTGAATATCATGGCTATAATATTGCAAATGCAATAAATATTAATTATTTCGACACTAGTTTCGTAAATCAACTCGATAGTCTTGACAGGGATAATATTTATCTTGTTTATTGTGGCTCAGGTGCTCGTAGTACAGCTGCTATGAATTATATGGATACATTGCAGTTTGCATTGGTTTACAATATGCTAGGGGGTATTAGCCAGTGGATGAACTCTGGTTTTCCGGTTGGTACTTTTAACGTTTTTATCAATGAATTAAGAAATTCTTTTGTTGTTGACATTAGATTATTCCCAAATCCTGTTACTGATGTTTCAATAATTGAAATTCGTAGTGAGGAATTAATAAATTTTAAAATCGATATTTATAGTTTAGAAGGTGAGTTAGTAATTTCCAGTTTACTTAAATCAAATGATAAGTTTGAAATAAATAGTGAGTTTCTTGAAAACGGAATTTATTTTTATCAAATATCATCAGAATCCTTGATTTTAAATACAGGCAAATTTCTAATTGTTAAATAGATAAAAATTTCTTTATTATTACATGATTTTCAAGCTCCCCCAATGATTGATGTTTTGAAATATGAAACATTGTTACAATTGTTAACGTTATATTAACATTAAATTTGTGAAATAATTATCTTTGCAAATTATTTGAACCTATGACTCGAAGAAGCAAACTATCTTTCACTATCTTGTTATTTCTTATAACAGTGCTTTTACTTCCTTCAATAGCAAAGGCACAACAAAATTATGGACTGTTTGAGAATTGGAATGCCAATTTCAATTTGGGTTATAATAAATTTTATGGTGATATAACCGATAAAAAAAACAGCATTTTTCGTAATACTCCCTTTCATAAATATTTTTATGAAAACCGTAAGATGATGTACGGTTTCATGTTTGGCAAAGATATTAACGACATCGTAAATGTAAGAGGTCAGATTTTATATGGAAACATTAAAGGAACAAGTGAAATTTATCTAAGCTATTTCGATGCAAAATTATTTGAATATAACCTAAATGCTAAAGTCAATCTAAGCAACCTGATTTTAGGCACTAGTAGCTATAGATCATACTCATTTTATGCGACAGCAGGTATAGGGATGGTTAATTGGAACACACAAAGAAAAGACCTGAAAACCGGTGTAGTCCTTGATGGTAACGGTTTTGTAAATGATGGTGGAATAGGAGCTCTTCATTCAACTGAGGGAGTTATTCCAATTGGATTGGGAGTTGAGTTCAACTTAAATGATAACTGGCAAATAGCATTAGAATCAACTCTGCATGGCATAAAAACTGATAAACTTGATGCGTATTTTAGCGAATCAAAAAAAGTTGAAGGATTTGGTTATGTATCGGTAAGTATGGAATATACCTTTGATTTTAAGGCATTCCGATTTGGTTCATCGAATCCAAAATTCAATGGCAGGTCAAATGAACCTGCACTTAAAGATTTCGGTAAGAAAAAGAAAGTCGTCATGACTTCTCCTCAGTACAACAAAGCAAAGAATAAAAGATATAGAAAATATAAAGGCTACAAAAAATCACCTTTTAATTTATTTAAGAAACATAGATTGAAATTTGCGAAATAATTTCCCTGCTAATCAATTAACATAGGGCTTTCTGGAAATAAGTGATTGAATTATAAGTCTAGGCTTTTGGCTGCCAACTATTCTCGCATTATAGTAACAGTACCATTAATTTCTTCTTCTTTGAAGTAAGTCTTATATTTTAAAATGTAGTAGTAAACACCATCAGAATGACCTTCACCATCCCAATCATTTTGGTAATTGTCCATTTCGTAAATTTTTCTTCCCCATCGATTAAAAATTATTAGAGTGCTTTCAGGGATTTTGTCAATGTTTACTATATGGAAATAGTCATTTATTCCATCGCCATTTGGTGTTATAACATTAGGTATTTCCACTTCATCAATAATTACCATAACTTCGTGGCAAACAGAATCAGTGCAGTTATTTGGAGAAATGACTTTTAGGCAAACCTGGAAAACACCTTCATTATAAGTATGTTCAGGGTTTTGATCTGTTGATGTACCACCATCACCAAAATCCCATTCCCATTGAGTAGAATTAGTTGAAATATCACTAAATTTTATTGTAGGATTATCGATATTAGTAACAGGTGGATTTGCAGTAAAATTAGCATGAGGACTTGGGTAAGAATGAATAAGATTCGGAATTATTAATGAACCCGAGCAGCCGGCAAGTGTTTTTACAGCAAGATTTACTGAATAATTCCCTGCATTGTAAGTGTGACTTGGATTTTGTGAAGTTGAAGAACCACCGTCACCAAAATCCCAATTCCATGTCGTAATTGATGGAGCAGAATAATCAGTAAAAGTAACTGTCAATGGTTCGCAACCACTCAATATATCCGGCATAAAACTAATCGATGGTTTTTGATTTACTGTAACCACAACAGTATCATGAACTGGTGGGCATCCTGTGGTGTCATCAACTTCAATAATGTAAGTTGTTGTCATTGGTGGAGCAGCTTTTGGGTTATAAACATTTAAGTTTGTTAAGCCAATTGGTGGTGACCAGGAATATGTATAGGGTGGGGCACCAAATGATGGAATTACCCATAAATTTGCAGTGTCGTTACAAACCATAGTGTCATTACATACATTTAATGACATCGGAGTGTAATCATTTATTGGAACAGTAAGAGTATCAGTTGTACAAATTGACGTTTTGGTTATAATCTTTAAAAATTCAATACCTTCGATTACCCCATCGACATAGGGTGAAACAATAATTTGCCCGGATGACTGTCCCGGCAATATAGCAATACTATCAGGAATAAGTGGGAAATCAACTCCATTTACGGCTGTTCCAAAAATAGAATCAAAATGAATCCAAATTGTATCAGCTGCATGTTTTGGTATTTTGAATTTTATAATCGCATCATTACAACCTTCAATAGCTACTTTTCCGGCTCCCGGTACAGAATATTCTGTTTCAACAGTAATAGCATTTGTTCTAAAACTATTTTCCTCAAGGAAAACGCCGGAATCGTAAGCACCATCTCCAGCATCACCAATTGCAATTTTAAAGTGGTATGAAGTGCAGGGCGTAACTAAGCACCAGGCTGTTAGAACAGTAGTTAATCCATCATATTGAATAGTCAATCCATCGGAATTTAATGTCGGATGCCCTGTTCCATTACCATTGCCATTAGCAATGAAATATGCTGAATTACTTGGACTTGTACCCGGGAAAGCTGCACTATTTGAAGGAATATATCCTGCATTTACATTGTTTATTGATACAGGGGTATTTGCAGTTCCAGGGATTATTGCAATATTATGATTCAAATAATTTCCTCCCAATGGATTTGCACCAGAAATAAAAAAACCAAAGACATCATTATAACCAGAATTAACAAATTCATGATATTCGTCAGAACCAAAAACATATCTGAACATAATCGTATCTGATAAAGGAGAGAAGTCAAATTCCAAAACTGCTGCATCATAAACGGTTTGTGTAATTAAGCTTGCTAATTGAGGGTCACTTACACCAGTGTTATCGAAACCAGATGAAGATGAATTATTTGGACCAACGCAAAGTGTTGCTTTACCTGAACATAGCATTATTCCTTTTTGAAGACCTAAATTTGTTGTTCCACCATTACTAAAATCTGCTATTGCTGTAAGGTCACCTGTGTAAGTTACATTCGTTATTGTTACACCCGAACCTACTAAAACATTTTGTACAAGTTGGTTAGGAGTCATTGTTGTATTTAAAGCTAATTGTCCATATAAGTTAGTAGTGGCTCCAAATGAAGTAAATAGAAAAGTAACTATCAGAAAGCGAATTGTTTTCATAATTTCTATTTTAAAGTGGTTTATCATAAGGCATCAATTTAAAGTATAAAACAGTTCTTTATTTAGTGATTTTGCTAGATTTTAGTGATAAGAAGTTTATTAATCTCAAAAGTTGATTTATTGAATTTTTCTTTACTTAAATCATTTGAAAAAATTGCAAACCTTTTATCCATAGACTCTATTTTTCCTTCAATAGTTGCACCTGCTTTTACTTTTAACTTAAACTCATATTCGTTTGGGCTGGTTAAGTTGCATGTTCTACAATTGCCGTTTACATATATATCGAGTTTCCAGCTTAGCTCAACATCATTATTTGTAGTGTTTTCAAATTTTAAGAGATTATATTCATGAATTATTCCTTCTTTGAATTTATACTCCTGTGTCTTAGTATGGATTATTATTCCTTCTTTTTCTAAAAGAATTGTCCATTTACTATTTGTGTCAGTTGAATTAGTAAAACTCAATAAAACTCCTGAAAAGGCTATTATTAGTAATACTGTGATAGTCTTGGAAATACTCATTTTAGTCATGATTGAATATTTAATTGATTTTAAATTTATTTAGGCATATATAATAATTAATCACGCAAAATTGTTACTGTTCCATGAATTTCATCAGTTTTGAAATAAGTTTTATATTTTAGAACGTAGTAATAAGTGCCATCAGAATGATTATCACCATCCCAGTCATTATCGTATTTGTCGGATT
>JAIPBB010000050.1 GCA_021739805.1 Saprospiraceae bacterium
TATATAGAAGGAGATGGTATAGAAACTATTGAAATAATTAATGTAATTGGGCAAACAATAAAAGAATTTACATTAAGAAATAAAACAATATTAATAGACCTAAGCTCACAAACAAAAGGCACTTATTTTGTGAGAATAACCACTAACAATGGAGTTGTGGTTGAGAAAGTGGTGCTTGAGTAATTAGTAATTAGAAATTAGTAATTAGAAATTAGAAATTTGGTTTGCTCTTGAATTTCTAATTATACAGATTAAATGTAAGTAGTGTATGCAAAAAAACTACCCTGAATTGAAAATCAAAATCTGTTGGGTTTTCTTGATGATACTATCTACTCACCCGACACATCAAAATAATATTTAGCCATTAAAAAAAATTAAAGAATTTTAAAATTTTACAATATTTTCTTGTTTGTCTCGTTTTTAGATGTAACTTTGCAATACAAAGTACTTTCTAATTCATAATAAAATGACAGAAAAACAAGACCAATTAAAGACTTTAGACGAGATTAAGAACATGATGGAAAACTCTTCCAGATTTTTGTCTCTCAGTGGATTATCCGGAGTTTTTGCCGGAATATTCGCTTTATTAGGAGCTGCCGCTGCCTATATTCATTTAAACCTTCATTTTCTATCGCGTGATTATTATAAGTATGGAATTGAAGAATATTCAAATCACATCAGAACACTCAATGTTGATTTTCTATTGTTCTTTTTTGTTGATGCTTTGGCAGTTTTGTTTTTGGCATTGGCTTTTGGAACATTTTTTACAACCCGCAATGCAAGAAAAAAAGGATTGAAAATTTGGGGCAAAGCAACGAAACTGCTTCTGCTAAATTTATTTGTACCCTTGGTTGCAGGAGGTCTTTTTTGTTTGATTTTGGTTTATCAGGGTTTTATTGAACTTGTAGCACCTGCAACATTGATTTTTTATGGATTAGCTTTGATTAACGGTGGAAAATACACATATAAAGATGTGAGATTTTTAGGTGCATTCGAAATACTTATTGGCTTGCTAGCATCAATTTTTGTTGGTTATGGATTATTATTTTGGGCCTTGGGTTTTGGTGTGATGCACATAATTTATGGTGTGGTGATGTATTTTAAATACGAGAGGTAAAAATGAGTTTTGATATTGAAAATATAAATAAACTGTTTGAAAGCAGGGTTCGTCTTGGGGTGATGTCGATTCTGATGGTAAACGAAAGAATTGATTTCAAATCACTGAGAGACATTCTTAAAGTTACTGATGGAAATCTTGCATCTCACCTTTCGGCACTTGAAAAAAATAATTTAATAAAAGTAAAAAAGCAGTTCATTGGCAAAAAACCTAACACAACTTATTCGGCAACAGAAAACGGAATCAAATCTTTTAATGAGCATTTGGCGGCATTGGAGGAGTTGATTAGGGGGAGTGGGGGTTGATGGGTTAATAAGGCTAAGGCGTAGGCTAAGGAGAAGGGAAAAAGGCAAAAGTAAAAAGTAAAAAGGCAAAAGTTTACCCCGATAGCTATCGGGGGCAAAAGATTGCAATAAGTAGTAGTCAGACCGAGTGCCACGCATTTATGGGATTTGATTGTAATTAGAAAATTTGCAGCGTGGCGTATCGAGGAATGACGGAAAGGCAGTAGGCAAATTTGTGAGAGTTGGTGAAGGGGAGAGCGTGAGAGCATGTGAGCATGAGAGCATGAGACTGAGAGTTTGAGAAATGAGTTGTGAGAAATGAGAGGTGAGAAAGAGCAACGAGCAACGAGAAACGAGTAACGAGTAACGAGCAATGAACCTCATTAACAAACTATATAAAATCATAATGCGAATCAGAATAATCATCTGCATTAAAATGATTTTGGATAAAACAAAAAGAAAGAAACACTATGTATAAAAAACAATATGAATTTTTAAACACTAAAAACATCATAGCCTTGTTTTATATAGGATTCATAGCAATTCTGCTATTTGCATCTGATGTTGGTTATCTGAATAAATCCCGAGGATGGCTGGCAGAAAATGTATTTTATTACGACAAAGTTGGACACTTTGTTTTAATCGGATTTCTTGCTTTTATTCTTAATCTTTTGTTTTTGAGAAGAAATGCAAAATACTTTAATCCAAAACTTTTAATTGGTTCATATTTGACTTTTGCTTTTTCAACTATTGAAGAATTCAGTCAAATATTTATTGAAAGCCGCTCATTTAATGTTTATGATTTAATGGCAAATTATTTAGGAATAGCATTTTTTAGTTTGCTGTTTTTTTTAGTGTTTAAAAAGTTTGCTTCAAAGAAAGAAAATCAAAACTCAATTTATTTATCATCCCTAATGGTCAAAAAAAGAAATTAATTAAAAAAACAATATCATGAAAAAGAACGATTTAATTCTCGTATTATCAGTGGCTTTATACAGCCTTTTGTTTTACCATCAAGCTTTAGGAATAAATTTCTTTATTTTTTCCATTGCAATGGTGGGTGCATTTGTAGTTCTTGACAAAGAATTGCTTAAAGACAAATCATGGCTGGGTGCTGCCGCCGGTTCAATTGTTTCAGGTTTTACGGTTATGTATTATGGAAATGGTCTTGCGGTTACAGCCAACGTTATTTCTCTTTCGCTTTTGTCGGGACTAAGTATTAGCCGAGGTTCGTCAATTTTGCTGACATTACTTTATTCGGCATATTCTTATGTGACCGCCATTGCATTTATGATTGTTGATTTGGTTCAACGAAAGCAAGTTAAATCCACTACCAAAGGAAATAGTTTCTGGATAAAGTTTGGAATTGGATTGATAATATTTGTCGTTGTGATATTGTTCTTCTTTCTCTATCAAAAATCGAATTCATTATTTAAAAATTTCACCGAGCAAATCAATTTCGATTGGATAACTTGGAGTTGGGTTAGGTTTACTTTTCTTGGCTTTATTATCCTTTATGGCTTCTTTTATCATAGAAATTTCCCATCATGGTTTAAAAAAGACAGCCAAGCTCCGAATCTTCTAAATCGTGAAAAAATCGAAAATTCTGAAAATTCATTTTTCGGAAAATTGCTGAATATTAATGTGGAGCTTTATTCGGGGATTGTATTGTTTGTGCTTTTAAATATCCTGATTTTAATAGTAAATATCCTGGATATTATTTATTTGTGGCTTTCGTCGGGAACTTTGCCCGAAGGAATGACTTACTCCGAATTTGTTCACCAGGGAACAGGAAATCTAATCGCTTCAATTGTTTTTGCAATTTTGATAATCTTGTTTTATTTCCGCGGACATTTAAACTATTTCGCAAAAAATAAAGGAATAAAAGCATTGGCATTTCTTTGGGTTGTTCAAAATGCTTTTATGGTTATTTCGGCGGCTTATAAAAATCTCCTTTATGTTTCTGAATACAGCCTGACCTACAAAAGAATCGGTGTTTATATTTACTTATTGCTTTGTCTGATTGGACTTATCACCGCTTTGGTGAAAATCTATAAGCAAAAAAGCAATTGGTATTTATTCCGAAAAAACAGTTGGGCACTTTATCTTGTTTTGGTTCTCACTGCCTTAATAAATTGGGACCAGTTTATTACTGATTTTAATATTGAAAATTCGAAATCAAGAATTGATAAAAAATACCTGGTTGAATTAAACTCAACCAACATACCTGAATTGCTTCTACTTGCAAAAGATACAAGCACTAATGAAAATTATTCATATTCTGACTATGATGATGATTACAACTCATATTGGGAATATAATGATGGGAAAACCCGGGGAGGTTATAGCGAAGATTTTACGAACAGGATACATAATAAAATGTTTAAATTTTTAGCATCACATGCAGAATTAGACTGGCAATCATGGTGCGTTGATAAAAATAAAACAGCAAAGCAAATTTATAAACTTCATGATGATGGAAAAATCAAAAGTCTAAATTTAAGGGGATATGGAAAGGACAATTTATTGCCAATTCAAAAATTTACTAAGCTTGAACATCTGAATATTTCTGACATTGGTTCGGTTAATCTTGAAGAACTTAAGCCATTTGAAAATCTAAAGACTTTGGAGCTTTCATCGGATGATATTTATTCTATTGATAAACTTCCGGTGATGGAGCAACTCGAAGAACTCTATCTTGATTATAATAATATTGATGATTTCAGCCATTTGAAAAATTATTCAAATCTTGAGATTCTTAATATTGCTGAGAATTCAGATGTTGAACTTAAATCAATCGTTGGGTTGAATAAACTGAAAAAATTAGATATTTCCCGAAATTCAATTAAAGACCTTAGCTCTTTAGGACAATTTCCAATGCTTACTGAGTTGGATTTAAGTAGTCAAAGAAGTTTTAATTTCGAGACTTTTCCAAAAATCGAATCACTTGAAATTCTCAATCTTTCAGGGAATAAGTTTACAAACAACGAAATAAAATTATTAGACAAACTTAGAGAGCTTGATAATTTACGTGATTTGAATTTGGCTAATAATTCGATGAGAAGTCTTTATATTTTAACTAATTATTATATAAAGAACAATTCATTAATCCTTAAAACGAAAAAGGAAGATGAAGTTGTTGGATTACTTCCAAACATTGAAAAGTTGAATGTTATGAATAATAACATTAATGATATTTCTGCTATTAAGTATTTTCAAAATCTCGTATATTTTAATGTTTCGTATAATAAAGTTAGCAACTTATCATCTTTAAAAGACCTTAGTAAAATTGAAACATTAGAATTGAATAATAACCAGATTAGCAATCTAAAAGGTATTGAAGGCTTGCTAAGTTTAAAATCGCTTTACCTTTCAAATAATTCAATAATTGAGCTTAAAAACCTTAAAGATTTAAGCAAACTTGAATATCTGGATTTATCTGCAAATAATATTACTGATGTTTCATCTTTAAATGCTTTAACCGAATTAAAATTGCTAAAACTAAGCGGAAACAGGATTAATGATATATCTGTACTTAAAAACCTTAAGAATCTTGAAACTCTTTATTTGCTTGATATGACAACTTTTGAGATTTCTCAGTTATACGAATTTACTATGTTAAAACAACTTTATCTGCAAACAGCAACACAGGAGGAAATTGATTTATTAAAAGATAAACTTAAAAACACTGAGGTTTATGTGAAGCATATTAAAAGAGAAAATGATAGGAGTTTTATTAGATGAGTCAGGAAATAAAGGAAAAGGCTGAGGCTAAGGCTAAGGAGAAGTATAAAGGCAAAAGTAAAAAGGCAAAAAAGTTAGAAGTCGGAAGACCGAAGTCGGAAGTTTGAGAAATGAAACCAGCTTTGTACAAAGACATCAATCATAAAAAATCAGCGTAATTCAGTGTCAAAAAATATAGAAAACACAAAAGATGAAAGTAAAAGCTAAAATAAATATCGCAATAGTTTTATTAATAACATTTTTTAAAACTGCTATTGGAAGCTTTATTGGCTTGCTAATTTTATGTTTAATTTTTCAGGATAAGATTGAAAGATTTGGTATAGCGGATGAATATTCTGTTATAATATTGTTTGGAGGAATAGTTGGACTTATTTTATCACTGATTTATTGCTTAGTTGTACTTCTTCCAACTTATTTCATCGATAAGAAATTTATTGAAACTCATGAGACCATCGAATCTTTTAAAAGACTTATTCCTTTTCCCGCTTTGATTGCATTCATAATCAGCTTGTTTTTCATATCAACTTTAATTGAATTTAAAGATGAATTTAGTGTTATTGCAATTATGTTTTTGTCAAATTTATATATCATGGTTTTCATGAGTTTATATTTCTTTTTAAGCACATTTAAAAACCACCAAAACAAAAATCAAATACAAATTACAAACTCAGAAATCGAGAAATAATGAAAGAACAAAATATTTTAATCGAACTTTTGCATAATAAGGGAATGTTCATTGAAAAAACCCTTAACAACAGATTATCGAACAAAGAATTTAAAACACTGTTTTTTACGAGTATTCTGTTTTTTGCGATTTTTGGATTTATCATAGGTTCAAGCCATAGTTTTCCGCAGGCATTGGTTTCATCTTTGAAGTTGCCAGTTTTGTTTTTAATTTCAACTTTGATTTGTTTTCCTACTCTTTACTTTTTTCTGGCAATTTTAGGTTTAAAACAAAATTTCTATCAACTATTTTCATACACTCTTGTTTGCCTGACAATAATTAGTGGTGTTTTACTTGTTTTTGCTCCGATTTCTTTCTTTTTCCTGATAACAACATCAAATTATTATTTCTTTAAGCTGCTAAATGTGATTGTTTTTGCAATAGCAGGATTTGTTGGTATTTATGTGTTTTATAAGAATATAAATATTGAAATTGACAATAATGTCGAAGTAGGATATCAAAAAAGAATCCGAAATTTTCTTAAGCTGTGGCTGATTTTGTTTGGATTTATTGGTTGCCAATTATCTTACACTTTAAGTCCGTTTTTTGGTCTGCCCGATGAGCCATTTATATTGTTTACAAAGCTTAATAGTAATTTTTATGTAGAAGTTCTTCAGTCGATTTCGAGGATGTTTTAATGATGTAATGCGATAATGCGATAATGATGTAATGCGATAATGATGTAATGATAGTATGATGTAATAACAACTGAATGACAATCGAATGACTACTTAATGACAACCGAATGACAACTGAATGACCACTTAATGACCACTTAATGACAACCGAATGACAACCGAATGACAACCGAATGACAACCGAATGACAACCGAATGACAACCGAATGACAACTTAATGACTAATAATGACTTTAATCTTTTAATAATCAAACATAAAAAATCAGCGTAAATCAGCGTCAAAAAAACCAAACCATGAACAAAAAACGCGAAATATTAATCTGCTTTCTTTTTGCAATATCATCAATTGTAATTGTCTCCGGTATTGAAAATTATTTGGTTTCACTTTACAGGTCTTTGGCAATTCAAATTGCAGCTTTTATGATTTTTGCTACAGTTTATTTTATGTTTAAAAGGAAAATCAAAATAGCAATAATCGGTTTTTTAAGTTCAGTTACTATTCTGCTTTTTCTTCCATCGTTTCATACCACAGAAAATGAAAATCCCATAAATAATAATGAGATTTTTAGAGTTGCACAATTCAATGTTTTAAGGACCAACCGGGACCACACAAGTACTATAAATGCTGCCATTAATAGCGATGCTGATTTTATTTCATTTCAGGAGGTGAATTCAAAATGGGCTGATTCTTTGATTAAAGGTTTAGAAAGTCGTTATCCTTATCGTTTAGTCAAAACTGTTGATGATAGATTTTGTGGAATTGCAGTGTTTTCGAGATTTCCGTTATCAAATATTCATATAATTGACTATGGAGTAACACCGAATATTGTTGGAAAAATTGAAGTTGAAGATGGCAATTCCATAAATTTTATTGCAGCACACCCACAATCCCCGACAAGATATTTTAAGTATAGAATAAGGAATAAGCATTTCAGGCAAATGGCATCTTATTTAGAAAATATTGATGATCCGGTTATAGCATTGGGAGATTTTAATGCAGTTCCCTGGGATAAAAATATTATGGAATTTAAAAGAAAAACAAAAATGCTTGATAGCAGAAAATCATATGTTCCAACATGGCCAAATCTATTTAATATCGGGATGATTCCCATTGATTATATTTTCCATTCAAACGAAATTGCTTGTTTGGACTTTAAAAGTATAAGAGGAACGTCCTCTGATCATTTTGGGATTGTTGGGGAGTATAGGGTGAATTGATGAGCTTGAGAGACTGAGAGAGAAGGCAGTAGGCAAATTAGAGCATGAGAGCGTGAGAGCATGTGAAGGGGTGATGAGGAGAATGGGAGAGCCTGTGAGCACGAGAATGGGATTAAAAAACGAGAAATGAAAGACAATTCAAGGCGTCATTGCGAAGGAGGAACGACTGAAGCAATCCCTTTGATGAAGAGTAATAAAATTATTTACAGATTGCTTCGCTTCACTTCGAATACGCTCAGCACAGGCAACTCGCAATGACGAAAGCAACAAGAAACAAATTAACTATACAACAAACAAACTTACGACTTTGGACTAATATAAAAACAAAAAAGATTTGACAGCAAACAAAAACATAGCATATTATGTGATAGCAATAGTAATTTTTATTTTGCTGAAATTTTACTATACAATTGCTGATAATGAAGACCTAATTTTATTATTGGCTCCAACCAGCAAAATCATCAGCCTTGTAACAAATACAAGCTCAGAGTTTTTGTTGGATAGCGGATACTTTTTCGAAAAATTAAATATTGTAATTGATAAATCCTGCTCAGGATTTAACTTTTTGATATTATGCTTTATTATGCTCACATTCTCAGGGATTAAATTCTTTAAGAGTAGAAATAAAAAAATCCTATTAATGCTTATTTTACTTTTCACATCCTATTTTCTGACAATCTTTGTGAATACTTCTAGAATAATGTTTTCCGTTTTTAGTAGAAATTATGGAGCAAATTTTATCGACAATCAAATAGATTGGTTACATCAGGCTGAAGGTACATTTATATACCTTTCTTTTCTTATTATCATTTATTTAGCTTTTAATTTAGTAATAAAAAAAATAACTCATAGCAATGAAAAACTTACTTAATCCCAAATGGATTTTTTTAATAAACACTATTCCAATAGTCGTGCTTTTCTTCATTTTTTTTGGTGAGTATAATATTATAAAAAGCTTGCTAACCGACGAAAACCTAATCGCCTGGAAAAAATTCGGATTAATTTTAGGAATTCTAGGAACGCTGAATTTTCTTTATGCAGTTCTCCTTGTCGTAAAAAGAAAGGAAGTTTCAGCAATTTATGGAGTCGTAGCCTTGCTGATTTATATTCCATTTCTATATTTGTATGGTAATTATGCTGAGGATATTATTCCATTTAACATTCCACAATGGATGATTTCAGACAATATGTTTCTATATGTAGGAACTTTCATAATGCCAACATTAGCTTACTCTTTATTTGTTTTAGTTACTTATTTAACCCCAAATGGTAGCGAAAAAAAGGCATGGAAGAATTTTTTAGTTGTAATAATAATTCCAATTTCCTGGTATTTATTTACGCAAGTAATAATTCCTTTTTGGCAGCCTGTGGGTTCGAATTTTAGCATGCACACTATTATTATTTTTATAATTATCAGCACTTTAATTTTTTTGTTCTTTTTAATTCGAGCTATTTACATTTTAGGATTGAAAAAAGCCAGTGCCTGGAGCAAATATCAATTGGCTTGGAAAATCCCCATTTCAATTGTTCTTCCATTATTAGGTTTAGCTATTAATAATGGCTTATTATTCAAAGATGTGTATTATTATAATTCAGGTATTTTTGGAGATTTTCATAACATTTGGTTTTATATTCTTGCTGTAGCTAATGGAGTATTTATTTGCCTTCCTGGTTTAGAAAACAAACTCTATAGACTTTTGTTATTTATCGGACGTACTGTGACATTTGCCTTTACATTATATTTTTTCATGGTTTTCATACCTTTTCTTCCTTTGTCAGTTATTGCTATTTTGGCTTTTGGTGCAGGCTTTTTAATGCTTACACCTTTGGTCTTATTTGTTATTCATCTAAGCGAATTAACAAATGATTTCAAATTTTTAATAAATTTCTTTTCGAAAAAATTAGTTCGTTTAATAGCGATTCTAAGCTTTTTTGTTTTGCCTGTCATTATAACTATAACTTACCTGAAGGATAGAAGTGTACTAAATGAAACTCTAGATTATTTGTATGCTCCGGATTATTCCAAAAACTATAATATTAATGAAACCTCATTATCAAAAACAATTGATGTTGTAAAACGACATAAAGAAAGAAACAATGATTTCATATTTAGTAGCCAAATTCCTTATTTAACTTCCTATTTCAATTGGCTAGTATTAGAAAACCTAACTTTATCAGACTCGAAAATCAACAATATAGAAAATGTGTTTTTTGCTAATGGAACATACAACCCAAGGTCTGAGAATATCAGAAATGAAAATGTCGAAATTTCAAATGTGAGTTCAAGCAGCAGGTTTGATAAGAGTCAGAATGCCTGGATAAGTTGGGTAGATTTGGAAATCACAAATAATTCCACAAATAATTTGTTTGCAGAATATGCAACTACCATAGAATTACCTGTGGGATGTTGGATAAGCGATTACTATTTGTATGTTGGAAAGAGAAAAGAAATGGGAATTTTAGCTGAAAAAAAATCAGCAATATGGGTGTTTTCTCAAATTCGTAACGCAAACAGAGACCCGGGAATTTTGTATTACTTAGGTGGAAATAAAGTTGCTTTTAGAGTATTTCCTTTTTCAAAAGAAGAGATAAGAAAAACTGGAATAGAATTTATTCACAAAGAGACTGTAAAGCTTAATTTTGACGGGAATATAATTGAACTGGGAAACAACTCAATGCCAAATAAAAATTCATTTAACACAAAATCTGATGATAATGTGATATACATAACAGCTCAGGAAAAGTCAACTTTAATGAAGGTTCAGAGAAAGCCCTATTATCATTTCTTAGTTGATGTTTCTGAGGGTGGAGAAAAACACAAAGATGAATTTGTTAGAAGAATTGAAAATTTATTAAAAAGAAATATTATTAGCAGCGATAATGCTCAAATTAGTTTCGTGAATTCTTTTACTTCCACTTTTTTATTGAATAATAACTGGAAACAAAGAATTAACGAGCAAAAATTTCAGGGTGGGTTTTATTTAGATAGGGCAATTAAAACTACTCTATTTCATTCTTACAAATCAATAAGCAATTCATATCCAATAATTGTAACTATTACTGACAATATTGAAAATGCAATTATTGAAAAGGATTTTTCAGATTTCAAAATGGCATATCCCGAAAGTGATTTGTTTTATAATTTAAATAAATATGGAGATTTAAAACCACATTCTTTATCTGATAATCCAATCAGGCAAATTCACGACACATTAAATTTGAATTTCAATAATAAAGTACTGGCATTTCCAAATAGCAAGAATCCTATAGCTTACTTATCAGATAACCAACAATCAAGCATAATTTTAAAAAATGACCTTTTTGAAATTAACGATAAAGAAATAAAAGAAAAAAACTGGCAATCTGCATTAGAATTACAAGCTATGTGGATTTCACAAGTTTTACATCCTGAAACAACGGTCAAAGAATGGCTAAATTTAGTAAAATATAGTTTTATATCTAAAATTATGTGCCCGGTTACTTCTTATATGGTGGTGGAAAACGAAGCACAAAAAGCAATCTTGAAAAAGAAGCAGGAGCAAGTACTTTCAAGTAATAAATCTTTAGACATAGGTGAAGATACACAACGAATGTCGGAGCCTAGTTTAATATTATTGATTTTATTAATTGGTTTGCTCTTTTGGTTTAAGAAAAAGAGAATACGACAATGGGTAAAAATGACAATAAGAAATCAGAAATGAAATCAGAGCAAGACACTTCGGCTCCGCTCAGTGTCCATTAAGGTTCATTGAGCGAAGCCGAAATGAACAATGAACTACGAGCAATCAAGACGGAGGAAGCAAGCTTCGCAAGAAACCAGTAACAAGCAACGAGTAACAAGCAACGAGTAACAAATCAACTATAACAAAAACTTCCGACTTCGGTCTTCCGACTTCGGACTAATAAAAAAACAAAACCATGTCATCAAAAGCTTTAAAAACAATATTTTGGGTAGCACTTTTTTCAATTGCAATGGGCTATATGGAAAGTGCAATTGTTGTTTACTTACGTAAACTCTATTATCCCGGTGGATTCACATTTCCTTTATCAAATATTGAAATTGATATTGCCGGAGTTGAATTTGTCAGGGAGTTGGCAACTATGATAATGCTTGCAACCATTGGAATTGTGGCAGGTAGAAAAAATATAGAAAGATTTGCTTACTTTATTTTCTCTTTTGCCATTTGGGATATTTTCTATTATGTATTTTTAAAAATCCTGGTTCAATGGCCGGAATCATTAATGACCTGGGATGTTTTATTTCTGATTCCTGTAACCTGGTTTGGACCTGTAATCGGGCCTGTGCTCAATTCAATAACCATGATTCTTTTGGCAGTGGTAACTATTTATTTTGTAGATAAAAATCAAAAAGCAAAATATGGCTGGCTCGTTTGGACTTTGCTGATTGTTGGTTCTTTGGTTGTTATTGTTTCTTATACCGAAGAATACACAAGATTTATGATGCAGGAATTTACTTTTTGGGAATTGATAGGAATAAGAGATGCTGAATCAATTATTGCACTGGCATTAACCTATATTCCTCAAAAATTCAATTGGTATATCTTTCTGGTTGGGGAAGTGATGCATTTGGCTGCAATTGGATTGGTGGTAGTAAGAAATAAAAAGCTTTCGTAAAATCTACTGCAACACAAGTTTTTCAACTTTAACAAAATCTTTGTTTGCAATTCTTATTAAGTAAATTCCTTTTGAATAATTTGTGGCATAAATTTGTTTATCAAATATATCCTTTACACTATTGAATTTTTCAGAGCTGAGTATTCTTCCACTTAAATCAATAATTTGCAATTCAAAATCACCTTTAATTCCATTAATTACAATATTGAATATTCCTTTTGTTGGATTAGGAATTAAAGAAATAGAATTACTGTTGTACTTATCATTAATTCCAGTATCGTCAATTACTTCAACAACTATTGTATCGCTTGCCATACATCCAAAGCTACTCACTTCAACAAAATATGTGTGTATTCCCACACCTACAACAGAACCAATAATTTGCCTGATTTTATTTTTTGAATTATCGTCCCACAAATACGTTGCAAAGCTTGAACCGGCATCAAGTGCTAATGTTTGACTTAATCCAATAATAGTATCAGCACCAAGATTTACTATAGGAATTGGATTTACATGAACATAAACAGTATCTGATGCACTATTACCAGCATCAGAAATTGTAACAATAAAAGATGTATCATAAGGAAGATTATTTGGATGAGGTGGAAGATGAATTGCAGAGGGATTAAAAACCGTATCACCAGTACTCCACAAAACACTTATGTTTGCTTGGGGACAAATAATTTCAACTTCATCAATTCCCCAGGCATCGAATCCTGTGCTTGATGTAGCTAATTGTGCCCATCTAAATTTGGCGTTTGAAATTGATGCAACCGGAGGAATAGTGCTAGAATATCTATGCCAAAAATAAGCTGTATTAGCATTTTGGGCTGTCGGACCTATAGATGGAATCCAATATCCACCCGAACCATTTGTGTTTGTAATAAATGGCCCAGTTGATGAATTTGGTCCAATAGGATTTACATTTGGTTCGGGAAAATCAGTCCAGGTTAATCCATTATTAACAGAATATTGCAAATGTACTCCTTCATTTGCTGCATCAGGGTCTTCACAGTTACCTAGATTCTGATCTCGCCCATATCTCATATCCCAGTTAATAACACAGTTCCCTGTACTAACATTATAATTAGCTGTTTCTAGGGTTCTTTGTAGAGAAGCTGTTGTTCCAATCCAAACATGAATTCCAATAGGGCCTGGACCACAAGGATTTGTGAAAACAGGATTTGCCAAGGTTGATGACCATCCTATTCCAATAGTCCCATTATTGAAGTCATTTTTCATTAGATAACCACAACTTCCGGTTGCAGATAAAGTGATAGAATCCCCTGCACAAATTACGTTTGGATATGCTGTTGCCTGAATAATACATTGAGAAAATGATTTAATCCCAAAGCTTAGAATAAATAATAATCCAAAGTACTTTATCGCTGATGTTAATAAATTAATCTTATTCATAATTTTTGAGTTTAATTAATTATGATATTAATGTTTTTTAATTCAAATTTTGTTAATAATAAATCTAGCTGTTTTTTTGATTTTTGTTTTTGTTGACATTATTTTGGTATTTATTATGAGATGTTTTAGTTATTATTTGTAAACATACAACTAATTGCTTTTATTAGACTAACATTGACCTTTATTTTTTCTTTTATTTTATTGAATCACTAATTTTTTCATTTCGATAATGTCATTATTTGTAAGTTTAATATAGTAAATGCCTTTTGCCAGCATACTTACATTTATTTCTTTAACATAGCCATTTTTAATTCCATTAAGTTTTTCAGAGCGATGAATTTTTCCGTTAATATCAATGATTTGCAAATCGAAATCACTTTCAATTCCATTAATTACAATATTGAATATGCCTTTTGTTGGATTAGGAATTAAAGAAATAGAATTACTGTTGTACTTATCATCAATTACTGTATCGTCAATTACTTCAACAACGATAGTATCACTTCCCTGACATCCATTTGGGTCTGTCACATCAACATAATAAGTGTGAGTTCCAAGACCTGCAATAGAAGCAATAATTTGAAGGCTTTGGTTGGAAGAATTATCATTCCACAAATAAGTAGCAAAGCCTGCTCCGGCATCAAGTGTTAATGTATGACTTAGTTTAAGAATAGTGTCAAGTCCAAGATTTACTACAGGAGAATTTACATGAACGCAAACAGTATCTGTTGCACTATAAAGAGAATCAGAAATTGTAATTATAAAACAAGTATCATAAGGAAGATTGTTTGGATGTGGAGGAAGATAAATAGTACCAGGGTTAAAAACTGTATCTCCTGTGCTCCATAAAATATTTGTATTAAGTGTAGGGCAAATAATTTCAACTTCATCAATTCCCCATGTGTCATGTCCTCCCGTTGATAAACATAATTGTGCCCATCTGAATTTGGCGTTTGAAATTGATGCAACTGGAGGAATAACACTAGAATATTTATGCCAAAAATAAGCTGCATGATTTGATTGTGCAGCTGAATCTGAAACCGGTTGCCAATATCCACCGGAACCAGGAGTAGTTGTAATAAAAGGTGGTGTTGGTGAATTTGGTCCAGATGGTAAAATATTTGGTCCGGGAAAATCTGTCCAAGAAGCTCCAGCATTTATAGTATATTGCAAATGTACTCCTTCATATATAGCATCAGGAGCATTGCAATTTCCAATGTTTTGATCTCGACCATATCTCATATACCAATTAATTACACAATTACCGACAGAAACATTATAATTACTTGTTGTCATTGTTCTTTGTATAGATGCTAGTGGTCCAATCCAAATGTGATATCCGTTAGGACCGGAACCACAAGGATTTGTAAAAACCGGATTAACAGTTAGTGATGACCATCCCATTCCAATAGTCCCATTGTTAAAACCATTTTTCATTAAATAACCACAATTTCCTGTTGTTGATAAAGAAATGGAATCCCCTGCACAAATTGTGTCTTGAGAAACAGTTGCCTGAACATAGCATTGAGAGTAGGATGTTAATTCTGAGATAATTAAAAGCATTAATCCAAAATACTTTATTATGGGTATTATTAAAGGGAATTTATTCATAATGATTGATTGTTCATTTTTAATTTAATCCTTTGACTAATTTTTTTTGCAAAAGTTTAATGATGTAAGAAAAAGTTTATGTATTTATTCTTTAGCGAGAAAAAATTAAAAGAGATTTCTAAATATCAAAATTATAATTCTTTACTCCTTTGCAATATAATTCTTAATTTTGGCATCTAATTGAAAATTACACTCAATGTCGATTAAGGTAGAAAATATAACAAAACTTTACGGTGAGCAAAAAGCTCTTGATAATGTTTCTCTTGATATTAAAAAAGGTGAAGTAGTTGGATTACTCGGACCCAATGGAGCAGGGAAATCAACTATGATGAAAATAATCACTTGTTTTCTTCCTCCTACTTCCGGTAATGTTGAAGTCTGTGGATTTAATATTTACGAGCAATCAATGGACATTCGAAAAAAAGTTGGCTATTTGCCTGAAAATAATCCACTTTATCTTGATATGTATGTGAGAGAATATCTTGAGTTTGTTGCAGGAATTTACAAATTGGGTAAAATCAAGAAACAACGCATTGATGAAATGATAAAAGTAACCGGTTTAGAAATTGAGAAAAAGAAAAAAATCGGTGCTTTATCAAAAGGATTCAGGCAGAGAGTGGGATTAGCTCAAGCATTAATCCACGACCCGGAAGTTTTAATTCTTGATGAACCAACATCAGGTCTTGACCCAAACCAATTAATCGAAATCAGGAATTTGATTAAAGAAATTGGAAAAGAAAAAACCATAATGCTTTCAACTCATATTATGCAGGAAGTTGAAGCAATTTGCGACAGAGCAATTATAATTGATAAAGGAAAAATTGTTGCTGACGATTCAACTAAAAATCTTCATCAGATTTCATCCGGGAAAGATGTTGTTATCGTAGAATTTAATAAGGAAATATCAGAATCTCTTCTAAAAGGAATTGAAGGAGTGAAATCCGTGAAAAATCTTAAAGATAACAAATGGCAAATCGAAGCCTCATCAAAGAAAGATATCAGAGAAGAAATCTTTCAATTTGCAGTTCAGAAAAAGCTAAGTGTTCTTTCGATGAATAAACAAGAACACAGTCTGGAGCAGGTATTTCAGTCGTTGACGAAGAAATAGTTTCATTGTTTGAGTATTAAATAATCATATCAACAAACCAGAGGAGATTGCTTCAGTCGTACCTCCCTCGCAATGACGTTTTTTATAGTTTACAGTTTTACTGAACGGAATTATTCTAGCAGTCAAAACGACCTTAACGTCATTGCGAGCGGAGCGAAGCAATATGTTTGAATTATAACTTAATGTTAATTCTTATCACTTTCGATTTCTACTTCTCGAACAACGAATACAAAAAAATAATTATTTAAATTTGTTTTAAATAAAAATAATTTCCTACTTTTGCCTTTGAATTGTGGAAAGATTTGATTGATTGCAACCACGGAAAAAAATGCTAAAGCAATATGTTTTCCAGCCTATCAATCACTTCCCATAATAAATTAACGTTGCTAAAAAGTTTAACTCTAGGCACTCTAAGTACTCTAGGCACTTTAGGCACTTTTTATTAAACATTTAAAATTTCAAATATGGGATATTTATTTACATCAGAATCAGTTTCTGAAGGACATCCTGATAAAGTAGCGGACCAAATATCAGATGCATTATTAGATAATTTTTTAGCCAGTGACCCAGAGTCAAAAGTGGCCTGTGAAACACTTGTAACAACTGGTCTTACTGTTCTTAGCGGTGAAGTAAAAACTTTAGGTTATGTTGACGTTCAGTCAGTAGCCAGGCGAGTAATTGAGAAAATTGGTTATACAAAAGCAGAATACCAATTTGATTCAAAATCATGTGGTGTTATTTCAGCAATTCATGAGCAATCGGGGGATATTAATCAAGGAGTTGTAAGAGCAAAAGAAGAAGACCAGGGAGCCGGTGACCAGGGAATGATGTTTGGTTATGCAAGTCGCGAAATGGATAATTATATGCCTATTCCAATTGAGTTGGCACATATTTTCCTTCAGGAATTAGCAGCCATTCGTCGTGAAGGCAAAAAAATGAAATATTTACGCCCAGATTCAAAATCGCAGGTAACTATTGAATATAGCGACAATAATAAACCATTAAGAATTGATGCAATTGTTATTTCAACTCAGCATGATGATTTTGATGAAGAAGAAGCAATGCTTGCTAAAATCAAGGAAGACGTTCAAAATATTTTAATTCCAAGAGTTAAAAGCCAGATTCCACGAAAGTATAAAAAACTATTCCAGGGAGATTACACTCTTCATGTGAACCCAACAGGAAAGTTTGTTATTGGCGGACCACATGGCGACACAGGCTTAACAGGTCGTAAAATCATTGTTGACACTTATGGTGGTAAAGGTGCTCATGGTGGTGGTGCTTTTTCAGGAAAAGATTCTTCAAAAGTTGACCGTTCTGCTGCTTATGCAACACGTCATATCGCCAAAAATCTAGTTGCGGCTGGTGTTGCTGATGAGGTATTAGTTCAGGTTGCTTATGCAATTGGAGTTGCCCAACCTGTTGGTTTATATATCAATACCTATAAAACAGCTAAAGTTAAAAATGCTGAAGGCAAAAAACTTACTGATGGTGAAATTTCAGAAAAAGTGAATGAAATTTTCGATATGCGACCTTATGCAATTATTAAAAGATTTGGATTAAAAAATCCAATTTTTGAAAGAACAGCTTCTTATGGTCATTTTGGAAGAGATCATTATATGGAAGAAGTTGAAGTTTTCTATGATGGAAAAAATGTTACTACTAAGAAAATAGACGGTGTTGAACGCAAATTCAAAAATGTTGAATTTTTTGCTTGGGAAAAACTTGATTATGTAGAGAAAATTCAAAAGGCATTTGGGTTGTAAAATCTAAGACAGTAAATAATTAATAGTGAAACCTCTCAGGAAATTGGGAGGTTTTTTTTTTGCACAATTAGTCCTTTAGCATCTCAAAGTAAAATTTAGACGAAATTGTTTTACTGCTAAAAAGATTGTATTTTTGTATAAAAAAATAGAATTATGGCTTTATTAGTTATTGATAGTAAGGATAATGGGTTTCTTAGTCTTATACATAATTTGGTTAATAAATTTAAAGGTGCAAAAGCTGAATTAATTGAGACTGAAGATAGCATTTCTGAATTGGAAGATAAATTTCTGGCAAAGGAAATAAAAAAAGGTCTTGAAAGTGGTATTGCATCCAAAAAAGAGAAAGAAACTTTTATGAATGATTTGTTGAAATAATGGAAACAAACTTAACCAATTCATTTATAAAATCTGTCAACAAAATAAAAGATAAGAAGCTTAAACTATTAATTTCCAAAATTATTAATGATGTTGAATTAGCAAAAGATTTTGAAGAGATTCAAAATATAGTAAAACTCACCGGTTATAAGGCTTATTACAGAATAAGACTTGGTAAATATAGAATTGGCATTGAAATTAGTAATGATGTTGTAACTTTCTCAGCATTTGCTCACCGAAGTATGATTTATAAAAAATTTCCTTAGTTTAAGAAAAAGATATTTTATAATAAACCTCTCAAGAAATTGGGAGGTTTTTTGTTTTATATACATGTTAGATCAGAAAAATATCAGGTTAATGCTCTATTACAAGCTTATTCATAAAAACTTTCCCCTTAGCATCCTCAAGTCTAATAATATAGACACCATTAGAAATAGAATTTGTAATCACTTTCCTCTCACTTTGAATACTTTGAGTAAGCACCTCCCGACCAAAAATATCATAAAGCATTATTTGTAGGGGGTATTTCGATGCTTCATCCAAAATAATATTAAATCCATAATTAGCAGGATTTGGATATGTAATGACTGTCTTTGATTTTAATGTTTGTGTTTTTGGTTCATCCGTACTTAGCACAATTCCATTAGGATTATAGATTGTAATACCATTCCCGCTAATCCACAGATTCTCATTTTTATCAAACATAAGTCCGTATGAATAACTTTCCAAATTACTTGTTTTTATCATTATTGAATCCCAGACAGTGTTTTTTAGGATTCTTATGCCAGTGTATTGATCCATCACATACATATTGTTTTGAGAATCAAAAACAGGAGGAGATAAATTATAGCCGTAGATGGGAGAATTTTGACTATTATAGATAGTCCATACTCCGTTCTGTAATTTGCCCAGATCACCATCTAAATTGTTGAACCATAAAGCATGATTTTTGTCTTCAACAATATTTTTAATGTAATCATTATACAATGTCCAAGTGAAATTCTGTGATTTCCACAGCCCGTTTTTATATATACCAACTCCTCTACCATTTGACCCAGCCCATAAACCACCATTGGAATCTACAAAAACAGCTGTAACACTACTGCCAACATTATTGCAGAAGTTGGATTCAAATGAAAAGCTATTATTTACAAATGATAGTAATCCTTCATCAGAACCAATCCATATTTTTTTATTAATAGTATCATTACAAACATCAAAAAGATAAAGATGATTTCCGTATATTGCAGGATCAGGTGTATAAGTAGTTAATATTGTATCATTAAGCTTATGAAGTGACAATCGGCTAGTCCCCCACAAATTACCATTATTATCTTCAAACTTCCATTTGATACCGGGAATTCCTTTCATTAACATAGGCTTAACCGTATCAAAATTATTTATTAAACAGGATGTATATGTATTCATTTGAAATGGTAAATAAGGATCTTGTTCCTGTATTATATATGTACCATCCTGCTTCTGATAAACTGTTACATCATTTGTTGTAAGCCCCGAATTGGAAACATTAATTTTTTGAATTGTATTGTTTTTCAATCGAT
>JAIPBB010000051.1 GCA_021739805.1 Saprospiraceae bacterium
CATAAGCTCAACAATATGTTTAAAATTACCAAACAGAAACAATATCTGTACAGTAAGTTCGACATTATGGTATAAAATCATAAACCAGAAACAATAGTAGCATCGTAGGTGCGATATTATGGTAGAAAATTATAATTGATATGAACAATAGCCACATAGTGGCGACATTATTCCGAAATAGGGCAATAAAAGTATGTTTATTTTAGTCGGGGTGAGAGGATTCGAACCTCCGCCCTCTTCGTCCCGAACGAAGCGCGCTACCGGGCTGCGCTACACCCCGAAGATTTTTTTGATTTAAGAACAATGATTAACGATTTATGATTTGCGAAGTGCTTAAATCTAAAATCGACATTAGTTAATCGATATTCAATATTCAAAAAAATTATTTTATCAATCCTAAGCCTTGTGTTGCAGATTCGTCTCCGGGCTGTATCATTAATGCCTTGTTAAACAAAACCTGGGCTTCACGATATTCGCCTTTTTTAAGACAAATCCATCCCAATAAAACAACTGAGTCATAATCGAATGGATAAAGATTTACTACTTTTTGTACAAACTTTTTTGCTGAGATATAGTCTTCTTTACCATAATAATAAGAGCCCATTCGATAGTTCGCCAAGGTGTTTTGCGGGTCAATTTTTAATATCTCGACATATTGTTTAATCACCTGATCCCAATTCCCTAAAACTGACACCGGATAAACATATCCGAATTTTGCTTCAATTGCGTAAGGTTTAATATTTATTGCTTTTTGATAATATGCCTGTGATTCGGTAAACAATCCCGAAAGATAAGTCAGCCATCCTAATCTAAGGTTAATTTCATAAGAGTCAGTGGTATAAACTTTTTTCATTACTTCTACTGCTTTTGAATATTCTCCGGCAGTCTCGTAAGTGTAGCTTTGTGTAAAAGCATCCTGAATTGCTTTATATTCCTGAGCCTTAATTGATGTTATCGTAACCAATAAAACAAGAATGACTGCAAATAATTTTCTTTTTAAATTTTCCATAATAGTCCTCCAATTATGCTGTTATTTGTATAAGTTGATTTAATTTCTTTAAAATGTTTTGATCCAGATCCAGGTACAAATATTGGCTGGTCATACGATATTATTGGGTTTTCCTTTTGCATATAATTATATCTCAAGGAAATTTCAATATGTTCGTTTAAAGAATAAATTAATGAACCGCCAATTTTATAATTAATATTATCAGGTACATTATAAACGATAAATGCATTTTTTTCATTGTAATTTGCCATATTACCCAAAGTAGCAGAAGCTTCAAGCCAGCAATTTTCCGAACACTGCAATCCAACTAATTGTTCAAAGATTGGGCGGTTTTCAGCATCATCTTTAAAATATGCAAACGAAGTGAAAGTATAAAGTCGAAGATTTCCTTTTGGATAAATTGTTATTGAAGCACCACCAATCGCTTGCTTCTGTTTATTTAATTCGGAAATAGAACCAAATAGTCCAAAATTAAATATTGAATAATCATATGAAAGCGAAAGGGAAAAAACACTGCTATTAAAATTTGTATCGATTGTTCCCCAAACATCAGTAAAAGTTGCTGTGTCGAAACGAACATAATTTATTGTTTTATACTTATTATTAATAAAATGAAAAGCAGGACATATGCTTAAACCTTTTGTAAGGTAAAAACGAGCATTGATATAATATTCGTTTTGCTTAGTAAAATAATTATCCAAAGTGTCAATATTACGAATTGTAATAAGTTTTTGTCGGGCAATATTAATATTGCTATAAGAATGATAAAGGCTGATTTTATTATTTAGATTATGCCTTAAACCAATATGAGAATAGAAAACATCATCAACAAAATCTGCTTCTCCATAAATATTCGCCTGCATATCAAGGTCTTTATTGCCATTTTTCAGAATATTATTACTTAAAATTGGACCAGCTTCAAAATAAACACTATTAATAATTTTTGGATTAAGGACATTGAGTTTTTGTTTTAGAGCATCCGAAAATTTATCAACTAATGCATTGGCATCAGCAATACGTTTTGAATAAAGATAAGAGTAGTATAAATACTCCAGATTAGTTTCATCCTGTGAATTAAAAGCCATTGCCTTTTCGAAATGCTTTGCTGCCTGACGGAAGTTCGATTTATTAAAATATGCAATTCCAATTCTGACTCTTAAATAGTAATAATCAATTCCTGCATCAATTGCTCTATTCCCAATAGAAATTAAACTATCCCATTCCGAAAGTGTAAAAGCACTATAAGTCTCACTTTCAACAGTCTTAAAATTCATTGTATTCTGACTAACAGCCACACTAGAAACCAAAGAAAAAATAATTAGCGTTATAAAGCTAATGCCATGATATTTGTATTTGCTTGTAATAGTAGAAACTATATTTATTCTCTTGCTACTCATTCACCACTTTTTTAACTTCAATCGAATTATTCTTAAACCTAACAGTAAAACTTAATATTCCTTTGCTGTCAATTTCGACATCAAAATTATACTTTTTTAGTGTCTTATTGCCAATTTTTACTTCAGACACAGATTGAAGCAATGCTTTGCTATCATCAAAATATTCATCAATATCAATATATTTTAGAGAAAATTTAGCACTCATAAACATATAAAATGGAGCAATAAAGTCCTGTAATATAATCAACATCTTATTGGTCAAAGTAGTAAGTGCATATGAATCTTTGATAGTGATATTTTTATAAAATCCAAACAATACTTTGAAGACGCCCAGATAGAAATAATAAAGAACAGATTTTTTGTCACCTTCAAAATGGGTAAAATAAATTAAATCTTTATCCTTTTTAAACCATGCTTTTGATTTAGTCTTTTTGCAATAAATATATGTATTATTATAAACGTCAACTATGACATTCCAACTCAAATTATATTCTTTATTTTTCCGTTTAACATTGAAATCCAATTTTTGTCCCGGTATAAAATTAAAAGCCTTAAAGATTGTTTGATTTCTTTCTATATTTGAAATTAAATCGTCTTTTCCAGGGATATCGCAGCTTTTGAATGAATAATTTTCATTATTATTTAAAATATAATTTGCTAAAGGATATTCGAGTGTTTCGGAACCAATATATGGATTAGCCTGAATCTGGAAATGCAAATGCGGTTCGGGTGACCTTCCTGAATTTCCGCAATAAGCCAGCAAATCACCTTTTTTCACTGCATCGCCTTTTTTCACCTGGATGCTTTCTTTTTTCAGATGCGATAATTTGGAATATAATCCTGTTGTATGTTTTATTACAATAGTGTTTCCCCAGTTTTGCTCAAGATTCACTTCCCCAATTTCATTATCATCAACATCATTAACAATTTCTTCTATCAATCCATCTGCCGGTGCAATCACAGGTTTACTGAAACAATAAAAATCTTTTGTTTGATTTCCTGAACCACTATATGTTTTATCAGTTTCATCTTTAATAACAAAATCCCAGGCATGTCTCCATTCCTTTTTGTGAGTAAATTCACCATTATGTCCCTGCATAATTTTCCATTTGCCCCAAAAGGGTAATGAGATTGGAAAATACTTCGAACTATCAAACCTAAGCTTGTTGTTTAGATGAGAATATAAGTTTTTCTCCGGCGAAAACTGCTGATGATAAACCATTTCCGGTCTGTGTATGTTTTTCTCCCTGAATTTTAAAACATATAAAAACAGTATAACAATAACATTAAAAGGCAATGAATATATTGACAACTGAAATAATGACAACACGACACTAGTGCTTGAGATAATTATTGAAATTAATGGAGTTAACAAAATAACCCATAAATAAGAATATTTTGAAGCAACAATAAAAAATCCTCCTATTGCAATGGCAGTCAGAATATAATTGAAGCCGATATAACCATAACTAAGTTCAGTGAAACTGGCACCTATAAATTGATAATAAAAATAAGCTGAGAAATAACCTATGATTGAAAGAGTAAATGAAATCCTTGAATAAATCAATAAACCCACAGCAACAAGAATTCCTGCAAACAAATGATATTGAAAAAATATTGCACCAAGAGATTTAAAGTAAATAATAATGGATTCATGAAGGTCAATATTATTAAACCAATCAAACAATCTGACCATCTCACCACCTCCCAGAGCATACATATCATTCAGCATATAAACTCCTCTTTCGCTAACCTGCAGAGCTGAAAATTGACGACTTGCAATTGTAATCGCCCATATACCAAGCAAAAAAGGAACACTTAAAAATGGTAAGCCGTACTTACCAATAACGCCTTCAAGGGCAACTGTGAAAAACAAAGTTAAAATCGAAATGAACAAAAGAATAAGAAAAAATTCAGGGCTGGGCTGATAAAATACCCCTATTCCTAATCCAACCAATAAACTGTTAAATCCATATAAACCACTTTTGATATTATGGCGGTTTAAACCGAAAACAAAAGCAACAATATTTGATATTATAACAGCTAAAATCCCACTTATTCCCGCATAAACATCAAAGAAAGTAACAGCAATAAGAATAAATGCAAAAAGAACATTATTTGAAAAGAAAATCTGGGAGTAACTGTTTACAGTGCTCTTCAGGATAATAATAAACTTTTCTTTTACACTTAATGTTGAAATCATAATAATAAAATTCAAAATCACAAAAAACAAAAAACAAAATTCAAATAAATTCCAAACTCAAAACTCCAAACGCCAAACTAAACTCCAAAATCTAGGCACTCCAAACTTCTACAACTTAAACTCCTTCAAATGTAAGGGAATTTCTTCATAGTCGTTAATACTGCTCATTGTTTCACCCTTTCTGATAACATGAACATTAGATTCTTTGTCAATCATTACTACATTTGGTCGTAAGGTGATAAACTGCATCCATTGAGTCATATTGTAAGCTCCAACATAATGAAGTACAACATTGTCACCTTTGTTTAGTAACGGCAAACTGGCGTTATCACGAATTACATCAATATTCATACATAAAGGTCCGTATAGAACCGTGTCTTCAGTGTAATGAGTGAATTCCTGAGCCGGTGAAATTTTATGGTCATACCAAAATGATGTAAATAAAATATTAACTCCGATATCAAGAATTGTTGTGCGTTTTCCGGTTGAAGAACGTTTGTTTGAAATTACTGTTCCTAATAAATATCCTGCTTCATCAATCAAAGCTCGTCCTGTTTCAAGTATTAAAGTTGGAAGATGCTCCGGGTTAATATTGCTGTTAATTATTGCTGATGTTATGGTTTCAGCAAAATCATCAAAACCTGGATTAGTATCTGTTCCGGGTAAATATGCACCTTTAAGAGTATTTTTCGAAGCAAATCCACCACCCATATCAATATATTTCACAAAGTGGTTGTATTTCTGCTGTAATCCGGCAGCAAGGTCAGACAGTTTTTTTGCAGCAATTCCATAAGCTTGAGGACTTAGCATAAATGTTCCGATATGACAATGCAAGCCAACCAGTTCAAGTTTTTTCGAAAGCATAATTTTATTTAATGCATCCCATGCCTGTCCATTTTCATAATTAAATCCAAATCTGTCCCACATTGGATAAATTCCTGTATCCATATTTACACGAATTGCAACTTTAGGTCTTTTTTTAAGGTCATCGGCTAATTGCAATATTGTGTAAAGTTCTTCAAGATGGTCGATATGAATTAAAGAATCGTTTTGAATTGCTTTTGTTAAATCAGCTTCTGTTTTGTCAGGACCATTGAAAATTATTTTCTTTCCGTTAACGCCATTTCCAAGTGCTTTATCATATTCAAATCCACTTACAACTTCTGCCCATGAACCTTCCTGGTGAAAAACACTACAAACCGCACTTATGTAATTTGTTTTATACGACCATGCAAACTGAACCTTCGGATATCTTGTTGAGAAAGCTCTTTTCGCATCGTTAATGGTTTTTCTTATTGTCTTTTCTGATATCACAAACACCGGTGAACCATATTTTCCAATAATGTCTTTAACAGCCACATTATCAATGTGTGTCAACGGTCTGTATTCGGTTTTTGTCCCGAATTTATTTGGCATATTGCTTTCTAATTTCTTTATTGCCGGTCGTTCATATCTTTGTTTTGCCATTGTTTTGTATTTTTCTAATTTTTAATCTGTTTATTGTTTTTTTAGGTTTCACACTTCGACTTCCCTTCGGCTTCGCTCAGGGCAGGCTGCTCAGTGCAAGGGTTTCGGGTTTCAGGTTTCAGGTTTCGGGTTACGCCATTTGCCAACTGCCTTTCGCCTTTTTACTTTTGCCTTTTTACTTTTGCCTTTTTGCTTTTTGCTTTTGCCTTTTTACTTTCTTTTGCCTACTGCTTAAAGTTCCCCGTCATTCCTCGATACACCACGCTGCAATTTTCGTTCAAAATTCTTATTTCATCAAAGCGTGGCACTCGGTCTGACTATCACTTCGGACTTCTGTCTTCCGACTTCCGACTTTTCATCTTTGCCTTTCGCCTTCACCCTTCTCCTTAACCTTCGCCTTAGCCTACCTTCTACAATTCCCCATAAGTAGAAACTTGTTGAAATTCCGAAATATCAACTATCATATCGTAAGCATATCTGACAAACATCTTACCTACTTTATAATCAGAATAGGGTTTAACGGTTTTTCCCATTGAAAGGTTTACCAATGCTTCAGGAATATTCTGTCCTACTCCTACCGACAAATATATCCATGCAGGCATTCGTGGGTTTATTTCTAAAAGATAAAACTCATTTTCGTTATTCTTCATTAATTCAAGCTCAAAGCCACCTCTCCACTTACTTTTACTAACAAATTTACGGGTTAATTCAAGCATATTTTCATCAGCGATTGAAATTCCACCCCATGCTTTTCCTTTATCCGTAATGTATTGCTTTCGCATAGGAACTGCGGCAATAGTATTTCCTTTACCATCCCCCAAGCCTGTCACATTATATTCATTTCCTCTTACAAACTCTTGTATGATAATTGGAAGACCCCATTTTGCACTGATTTTATTAAAATAGGTTTTGGCTTGTTCTTCATTGTAAGCCACATAAGCATCATAAAATTTACCTTTTACCAAATACGGAAAATCAAAATCTGAATTCAGTCCATAAATTTCTGAAACCTCATAAATAGGTTTGCTGTTTGGGACATTAATTCCATATTTTTTCCCAAATTCCGGTAGATTGATTTTGTGTCTTTCTTCAAACTGCTCAATTGTTGGAAGATATGTTTTGATTCCCATTTCTTCCAATTGCTTTTCAATTTTCATGAAGGAATAAAGTTCAGCATCAAAATTTGGAATTATCAAATCAAGTTTTTCAATTGAATGAATGTATTCTAAACGTTCCAATAAAGTTTCTATTCCTGCAGTGGGATAAGGCATTTGATAAGTTTTGTCTATCAAATCATGCATATAAATTCCCGGCTCCAACGACTCGTAAGAAAAGCCAATTATTCGGGCATCAAAAGATTTTGCTTCTTTCAAAGCACGGGCAACGGCAACCCCGGGTCCCGGGCTGTCAACGGCATTTAATCCTGTTATTGCAATTGTTATTTTCTTATTTGTCGCCATTTTCAATGAGTTGATAATTTTTTAAAATACCTATAAAATCATTATAATCCCTTTCAACTGTAGCTTCGTCAGTATTATAATTTTCAATTATATGGCTTTTAATTTCATCGAATTCTTTTCCTTCTTTAAGCAAATTAAAAAGCTCCACACCAATTGGATTTACGGTAAATGACTCACCACTTTCAGGATTAAAAACAAAACCTGAGTCACTGATTGCTACGTTTTTCTTGATTTTCATAGTTAATAGTTTATTATTCACTAAGGTTTAATTTCTTTAAAAAAAACTGATTACGAAATTATCCCCGGTAAGTTTAAAAATATTTTCGACAAAAATAGGAAGTGTAAAATGGATGGTGTTATAAAATTTTAAATTTTATGTATAAGATTTTATATCAAATCCAACGGCATTCTTTCTTTATCCGGTAAGTTTTTATATTCCGAAACTGAATAACCAGTTATAGCTTTAAACTGTGTAGAAAGGTATTGAACACTGCTGTAGCCCATTTGGAATGCAATTTCACTTAAGGTTAATTCATCATATTCTATTAATTCTTTTACTTTTTCGATTTTATGTTTAATAATAAATTTTTCTAAGGTTGTATCTTCGTATTTCGAAAAAATACTGGTCAAATGCTGATATGGCATCTCTAATTTTTCAACTAAGTAATCGGAGTTTCTTATTATTGAATTACTATAATTTGACTGATGAACAAGTTCAATAACTGCAGTTTTTATTTGCTCAACAACAATTTTATCTTTGTCTTTTACAATTTCAAAACCATTATTCTCAATAGTTTTTTCAACTTCTATTATAGAAACCTTGTCAGGATTATATTCAATTGTTAATTGCCCGAGCTTAATGCTTTTTATAAGCAAATCAAATTTAGCTAATTCCTGTGTTATTATTTTAATACAGCAATTGCTTACCATCCCTTTTAGATGAAAGGATTTTGATACCAGATTTTGATTGTCAGTCAAGGTGAATTAAATTTCTTGCAAGTTACTAAATATTTAATTCTGGCAAATTATTGAGAATAGAAATAACATTAATGATGACCTGGTTATTCCCTGCAAAGGAGATTTCGCAACATATTTATTGATTTTATTCTTTACTATACTTTCTTAGTAAGCTCGAGAAACCTTATTGGGTTTGGCTATTGTAAGCACAATCTATTTCAACTTTAAATGAAATTGCTTGGTGATGCAATTTCTTTCCCTTATAATCCTTGCTAATAATATAATGGAATACAATCATATCTCCAAGCTTTACACTTGATAAGTTCATTTTTATAGCTTCATTAAATTCATCAGAATTACAGGTAATTTCTATATTTTCACTTGAATTATTTTGAGTATTCCTCCATATGCAAAACGTATATGAAATAATAGAATCAATATTAATTATTTCGGAAAGACTTTTACTTTTCTTAAGTTTATTAAGCAATATAGGCTCATCTTCTGAATTATCTGAAACAAGGATTCCGCATAAGTCAAGTATAGATTTTGAATTTGTATAAGGAAATGAAATCGTATCATAGTATTTCAAACCTATTGGCGAAGACCATAATTTGTCATAATAATCTGTTTTAACCTTATCAAAGTCATCATTAACTTTTATATCATTGAATTTCTTCCTTATTTGCTCTCTATTATGATAAGCTAAATCATATAATGAGTTTGTAGAATCCATCATCGAAATAAAGATTGAAAAATAATTATCTTCCTTCGCATAATTTGTGTCAGATATTTCAGATAAGGCAAAAGCATAATAGTAATAGGATTCAATTAATAACGGATTCAATGATATACTTTTGCTAAAATCAGCAGCAGCAAGATTAGGACACCATCTATTTAAATACACTATTCCCCGCCTTAAGTATCCTTTTGGATCCATTGGTTTTAGTTCAATATATTTACTAAATAAATCAATAGTTTTATCTTGTTTGTCAGAAGTACTAAAATATCTGTTAAAATTACAAATTCCTTGAAAATAATATACTTCCGGATGTTTATATGATTTACCACTTTTTATTTCCTTTTGATAAACTTGATAGGATTTTTTATATTTCTGTTTTATTAGTAATTCCAAACCTTTAGAAATATTATTTTGAGAAGTTCCTACTATGGAATACAATAGAAAAACTATTATTAAGATTTGCTTCATCTATTAAAATCTTTTATAACTATCTAATTAATGTAAGCGTTCCTCTTTCAGTCTTTTCAATTATCACGTTGTCTCCTTCATCGCTCATATATTTAACCATCCAAACATAAACTCCTGTAGGGCATTTCTCTCCATTTGATGTTCCATCCCAGCCTTCTTCCAAATCATTTGTTTTGTAAATAATTTCGCCCCATCGATTAAAAATAAAAAATTCAGCCTGAGTAATATTCACACCATAAACTTTAAAGCGATTATTCACAGCATCAGAAGGAATAAAAGCATTTGGTGCAAAAAAGGTTGTTATGTCTTTAACCAAAATTGTTTTTGAAGCAGTATCAACACACTGATGTTTATCTTCAACAATAAGAGTTACTTTGTAATTGCCCAGATTTATATATTTGTTTTCAGGATTTTGAATTGTGGAATAGTTTCCATCACCAAAATCCCATTGCCAATATATTGAACCATTTGATAAATCTGTAAAATAACAATAACCATCTTCAATATAAATTTTTTCGGGTTCAGCTCTAAATGCAGCCTTAATACCCGGATAATTTCCAACCAAAACTGAGCCGACCGTTTCACATAAAGTATCTGTTACAGTAACAGTGTATTGCCCCGAAATCAGATTGCTTATTTGACAACTTGATGAAGAAGGATTTCCCCACTGATAATTATATGGCGGATAACCGCCACTGGCATTGACAGTAACAGAACCAACCATTCTATTACATGTGTCATCAAAAACGCTAAAGTGAACTGAAGGTGGTGGAAGATTATTTATTGTAACAGAATCAATAACTGTGCAACCCAATATATCTGTAACTGTAACATAATACAAACCATAGCTGGCATTTATTAATGTTGGTGTAAATTGCGGATTTGCACTATTCCATACATAAGTATATGGTGGATTACCTCCTACAGGATTTGCTGTGGCTGAACCATTTGATTTATTACATGTATCCGGGCAAATATTAGAAAAACTCAATGTTGGACCGGGATGATTCACAATTGTTATTGTATCATAAACAACAAAACAATTATAGGCATCAGTAATTGTGACTATATAAGAACCAGCCGAAAGATTTGTTGCAGTAACACCAGTTTGAGGTGGGTTTGTATTCCAACTCACAGTATAAGGTCCTGTTCCTCGATCTGTAATATTTGCCGTTATTTTTCCATTTGAAGCATTACAGCTTTCATCAATTCCAACCAAATCAACCAATGGCGGACCAACACAAATTCCATTGCAAGCTCTTGGAGTAGGAGCTGTCTGATGATTATACCAAATTAAACTACCATCAATAACTCTTTGAAATGAAACGGTACCATAAGTTGTTGGCGAGCCAACCCATTCAATCCCTGAAATACTTTTCGCAGCCAACAATGATTGTGTTCCACTACAAGTTGTTGTGGTTACTACATTATGTTCAAACTCTTCCTGTAAATATAAATCGCCTGGACTTCCCAAATATGACCAGTAAACTGCATCAACAGGATTGCCGGAAGAATTGTAAATAGCTATCCATCCATATTGGTCTCTAAGAAACCATCGACCTGTATCGCCATCCAAATAGGCTGTTTTGAAATAATTATCCCTATAATATTTTAAGTTAAAGTCTAATATCGGCACCTGGGCATCATTGCCTCCAACAATTATAAAACCTAAAGGTGGGATTTTTGTTCCTTGTGGAAAAGTAAAGGCTCCCCAATTAGAATAACCACTTCCAAAAGGAGGTTGCATATTAGAAGCCAATGTAAAACAACTAATATCAACTGAATCACAAGGATGTGGGTTAAAAAGTTCAATCCACTCTCTGTTATATGAAGGTTGTGCATCAGTATTAGTATTGTATAATGAATTTGAATTTGTACCGGGTTGAATTGAAAAGTCAAAAGAATTTGGGGATGGACTTGTCATTACTTCATTAATAACTATTAGCTGAGCTTGAATTTTAATTATAAAAACCATAAAGCAAAAAAGAAGAAAAATTCTTTTTTGAAAAAATAAGGTTTCTATGTGTTTATTAAAATTCATATTATTCACCCCAATCGAATAAAAATCAAAATTTCATGTAAATATACAAAAAAAATAAGGATAATATAAACCCCCTAATCTCGATTTAAGCATTTTTTATTGATTTAACACAAAGATAGTATTGAAATAGAGTAATTTTTGACCGTTAACTGATTAGTATCGCCCTTTAACTTGTTGTGTAATTAAAAATGATACGAATTCAACAACATATAGCGTTGTAATGATGCACTTAAAGTTTGGTAAAATTTTACATAAATTATTCTTGCGTATTATATTTTTTGTAATTTAGCTGATTGTTAGTGGAGAAGGAACGATACCTTTTCATAAAAAGGAGAGGTGGCCGAGTGGTCGAAGGCGCACGCCTGGAAAGTGTGTATACCTCACAAGGGTATCGTGGGTTCGAATCCCACTCTCTCCGCAGAATAGAGATGAAATTTTAAACAATAAATAAAATCAAATAATTAAAAATCAATAACAATTAACATGAAAAAATTAGTTGCTTTTTTGACAATCGCAGGAATTCTAACTTTTGGAATGTCAAACTTTATTTATGCTCAACCTGGTGATGAGCAAGGAGAAACCACAGAGGTGGCAGTAGATTCAAATGCTGTTGATTCACAAGCAGTAGAAGAAGTTGCTCCACTAACAGACGAAACCGATGCCGAAGCTGGAGAGAAGAAGGATACTTTTCACCAGATTCTTAAAGAAAAATTCATTGAAGGAGGTGCCGGATTTATGGGTATCGTTCTCTTATGTCTTATTCTTGGTTTAGCATTAGTAATCGAAAGAATTATTTATTTAAACCTTGCCACAACAAACACTCAAAAACTTTTGAAGAATGTTGAGGATGCTTTAAATTC
Organism: Saprospiraceae bacterium; assembly: GCA_021739805.1. The sequence goes on from JAIPBB010000051.1 coordinate 12,602, forward strand.
AGGAGGAGTTGAAGCAGCACAGGAAGTTTGCAAAAACACAAAAGGTCCGGTTGCTAGCATTTTCTTCCAGGGATTAAATAAATATAATCAAGGAGTTGACATGGTTGAAAAATCAATCATTGCATACGGTAGCGTTATGATGGGTCGTCTTGAAAAAGGTGTTTCATGGATTTCGTTATTTATCGCAATTGCTCCTATGCTTGGTTTCATGGGTACTGTAATCGGTATGATTAAAGCCTTTGACGACATTCAGGCTATGGGTGACATATCACCAACAATTGTAGCAGGTGGTATTAAAGTTGCTCTTTTAACAACTGTATTTGGTTTAGTAGTTGCAATTATTCTTCAACTTTTCTACAACTATATAATTTCTAAAATTGATAGTTTAGTAAACGATATGGAAGATGCAACGATATCATTTATTGATATTATTTCAAAAAAATAATTAAAATTAAATAGTCATGAGTAACGATTTAATTGTAAAAATATCAAAAATTGTGTCAATACTATTTATGGCACTTGGAGCAATTTTCCTTGCACTTATTTGGGCCAATGGAAGTGAGACACAAAACAATTTAATAGATCCATACTTCACGATAACCTATATTATTTTTGGCTTATGTGCATTTTTTGCTATTGCTTTCCCAATAGCATTTATGATAATGAATCCTAAGCAAGCATTAAGAGCTTTATTTGTTCTTGTTGCCTTTGTAGTAATTTTTGGGATTGCTTATTTTCTTGCTTCTGATAGCGTTGATAGTGAAGTTATGCAAAAAGCTGTTGAAGAGGGAGGAATTTCAGAAATTGGGTCTAAACGAGTTGGAATGGGATTAATTGGAACATACATAATTGCCGGTATAGCAATTATTGTTACAATTTTTGCCGGTATATCAAAGGTTTTCAAACATTAAAAACATAAAAAAATGGCAAGAAAAGTACCGGAAATAAATGCAGGCTCAATGGCAGACATTGCCTTCTTGCTTCTTATTTTCTTCCTTGTTACAACAACTATGGATGTTGATTCAGGTATAACCAGAAAGCTTCCGCCACCATTGGATCCTAATGAGGAAATTATTGATGTTAAAGAAAGAAATATTTTTGTTGTTTTGGTTAACTCTGCTGATCAATTACTTGTTGAAAAGAAACCAGGCAATATTAGTACTCTTAGGGCAGAAGCAAAAGATTTCCTTAGACAAAGACCTTTTAACAATCCAAAATTTCCAGCTGACGACACAAGATTTCCTGAGTGTAAGCTTGAAAAAATAGATTTTCTTGGTGAAGTTTGGAAAAGCAAAGGTGTGATTTCGCTTCAAAACGATAGAGGAACTTCTTACGATATGTATATAAATGTTCAAAACGAATTAGCTGCTGCGGTGAGAGAACTCAGAGATGAGATGGCTCAAGAGAAATTTGGGATGAAATTTAGTAAGCTTAGTGAAGATCTGGCAAAAGCTATTCAAGATGCTATACCTGTTGCAATTTCTGAAGCTGAACCTAAAGATATAGGAGGTTAATTATGAGTAGATTTAAGAAAAAAAAGGATAATAGTGTTGGAGCAATTAACACTTCTTCACTGCCTGATATTATTTTTATGTTATTATTCTTCTTTATGGTTACTACTGTAATGCGTGAAGTTGAATTAATAGTTAAAAACAAACCGCCAGAAGCTTCTGAAGTTCAAAAATTAGAACGAAAAGCTTTAGTTAGTTATATCTATATTGGCGAACCAGTTGCCCGTATGAAAGCCAAATGGGGAGAAGAACCCAGAATCCAGTTAAATGAATCTTTTAAAGACATTAAAGATATAAAGGATTTTATTGCTGGTGAATTGGATAATATTATTGAAGGAGAACGTAAATTACATACTACATCATTAAAAGTTCATTATGAAACTAAAATGGGTATTGTAACAGATGTTAAACAAGAGCTTAGAAAAATAGGTGCGTTTAAAATCAACTACTCTACAAGAAAGAAGCAAATAGTTGAATAATTTTTTCAAATACTATAGTAAAAAGGAAGTAAGAAATTGCTTCCTTTTTTTTTATACAATTATTATTTTTTCTTTCCTGTAAATCACGAATAATAATGAAGCCACTAATATTGAGCTTAAAACTACAGGAAAAACACCATCGAAGCTTCCGAACTCTTCATAATTGGTTTCTATTATTCCTCTTGAAAATAGAAATGCTACCACAATAGCCGAAGCATTATTCACAAAATGAACAATTATTGGAATCCATAAAGAACCCGTCCAAACATACAAATATCCTAAAAGAAGACCCATCATAAAACGTGGGAAAAATCCATAAAACTGCATATGAAATGCACTAAAAAAAATTGCTGCAACAATCACAGCAATGTGAATGTTTTTAAACCACTGGGCAAAAATCTTTTGAATTACTCCTCTAAATAAAAATTCCTCGCCAACAGCAGCTATAACTCCAATCATTAATAAATTAATAATCAAAGCTGAAATACTACCATTTAGAAGAAAAGCATTACTTAATTCAGCTCCCAGGTCTTCGGAATTACGCATCCATGTTTCAATATTTGATAAAGACTCAGGTAATTTCATATTTGCATTTATTTCTATCATCCAGTTAACCAAAGGAGATGCAACAAAAATTAGAATTATTGAAAGAACTGCTGTAATAAGTTTTGGAGATTTATCTAAATCAAGATATTCAGTTACATTTCTATTTATAAAAAAAGCAAAAATTAATGCGGGAAAAACCATTAATCCTAATTGACTTATTACCTGCATAAATTTTAGCATATTAACTGATTCAGGACTGGACAAATCATAAATATTATGAAACAAATAATCCAATATCAGATTCCCCCAAATACCATATGCGATTATCGCTCCAATTATCAGAGTAATAAGTGTAACAACTACTGCTAAAAATAAAAATCCAAAAAACTGCATGGATGAACTTGTATTCTGAAAAAGTGGAGCTTTCTTCATTAAATGAAATATGAGATTATTATACCGCTAAATTATAAAAAGATTTCATTGCTTAGCGAATTGAAGTTTTATCTTTAATACTTTGGCTTGTTTTAACTAATTTCGCCACGAATAAAAAATGGCTATCGGGAATGATTCACAAAAAGCTAAATTAATCAGAAAATCAACATTTTGCCCTCCCTAAAGGGTGATGTTGATTTTCTTCCCACACTTTAGATGGGGAAAGGAAGAAAATTAAATTATCAATTTTGTTTCATTCCCGATAGCCACAAAAAAACAGCTTTTGGTAAAAATTGGAAATATAGAATTGGGGGAATTCCCGATTATTCTTGCACCTTTGGAAAATGTGACTGACCCACCTTTCCGTTTGCTTTGTAAACATTATGGCGCAGATTTGATGTTTACCGAATTTATTTCATCAGAAGGATTGATTCGTGATGCAGTAAAAAGTGTTAAGAAACTTGAGTTTGAAAATCTGGAAAGACCTATTGGAATTCAAATCTTTGGTCACGATGTAGACTCAATGATAAGAGCAACAGAACTTGCAGAAAAAGCAAATCCTGATATTATAGACATCAACTTTGGTTGCCCTGTGAAAAAAGTTGTTGGAAAAGGAGCAGGAGCTGCAATGCTTAAAAATATTCCTTTGATGATTAAGATGACAGAAGCGGTTGTGAACTCAACTTCAATTCCAGTTACTGTTAAAACTCGTTTGGGCTGGGACGAAACAGACAAACCAATTGTTGAACTAGCAGAACGCTTACAAGATACAGGCATAAAAGCTTTATCAATTCATGGACGAACCAGGGCACAGCTTTATAAAGGAATCGCCGACTGGACTTTGATTGGGGAAGTGATGAAAAACCCAAGAATGAAAATTCCTGTTTTTGGCAATGGTGATGTTGACAGTCCTGAAAAAGCTTTGGAGATGAAGCAAAAATATAAAGTTGATGGTATTATGATTGGCAGAGCCGCAATGGGAAACCCCTGGCTTTTTAGAAAAGTAAAGCATTTCTTAAATACCGGTGAAATACTTCCAGAACCCGATATTAATGAAAAAGTTGATGTTTGTCTAAAACATCTTGAATATTCAATAAAATGGAAAGGTGAAAAACTTTCAATAACTGAAACTCGCAAACATTATTCTAGTTATTTAAAAGGTATTCCTAACATAAAACCTTACAGAATTAAATTACTAACAGCTCCTGAACTTTCTGAAGTTTATGAAATACTTGAGGAGATAAGGAGGAACTTTTCGGGAAATTAGGTGTTTTAAAGGTCATTCGGTGGTCATTCAATTGTCATTAAGTTGTCATTAATTTGTCATTAGGTGGTCATTCAATGGTCATTCGGTTGCAATTCAGTTGTAATTCAGTGGTCGTTCAAAGCGTCATTGCGAAGGAGGAACGACTGAAGCAATCCATTGTAGTTCCTGCGGTGTTTATTGAAACGGATTGCTTCGCTTCGTCCAGACAGATTGCTTCGCTTCGCTCGCAATGACGCAAAGCAAATGACGTCTGAAGGGCAAATGACCATTAATGACTTGTTACAATAACTGATTAAAAAAAAGAAAAATCTAAATTACATTCAACTTTGCATTTTCAAACAAGCTCACCACCTTCTCCCCCATTTCCACATTCAACAAATAAGTTTGAATTCCTAATTTGCCAGCAGCTTCGATATTAACTTTTGAATCATCAATAAACAGTGTTTCTTCAGCTTTTAGATTGTTTTCTGATAGTACAAATTCATAAATTTCTTTATCAGGTTTTTTCATTTTAATTTGGTGAGAAAAATATGCTTTTTCAAAAAGTTCAGAAAAGTCTTTATGCCCAAACTGATTTTGAAGTTGAGCCAGGTAATGCTCATAATGAATTATGTTTGTATTGCTTAAAAGAAAAGTGCGATAATTTTTCTTTATTGATTCCAAAAGTTCGATTCTCTCTATCTTATATCCTATTAGCAAAGCATTCCATGCTGAAAATATCTTATCATCTGAAATTTTCTTTCCTGATATTTTTCTAATTTCTTCGCAAAAATCCGAAGCCGAAATCTCAGATTTTTCAAGCTTCTCAAAAAGCTTAGATTCCTGAGCCTGAAAATATAATTCTTCAAGATTATTAATTCCAAACTTTTTGAATTTTATATTGGAAAGTTTGAAATCGATGTCATAAATCACGCCTCCAAAGTCAAAAATGATATTTTTAATATGCTGGAATCTTGTCATAATTTATTCTAATTTCGTAGGACAAAAATAATCATTTAATAATATGTTAGTTCAGGGAAAACACTTTACAACAATTTGGCTTAGTGACGATAAAAAATCAATTGAAATAATCGACCAAAGATTTCTGCCTTTTGAATTTCAAACAGAGACCTTGAAAACTGTAAATGATATTTTTATTGCAATAAAAGATATGCACTTAAGAGGTGCTCCTTTAATTGGAGTTGCGGGAGCTTTTGGTGTTTATATTGCCTGTTTGGAAGCAAATGAAATTGATGATTTTGAGAAATTCATTTTTCAATCCGTTGAAAAACTTAAATCATCAAGACCAACCGCTATCAATCTTTTTTATGCAATTGATAAAGTTCTTGTAGCAATTTCTGATGTAAGTTCAATTGATGAAAAAATTAATATTGCTCTTGAAACTGCAATACAAATTAGAAATGATGAAATTGAAAATTGCAGAAAAATTGGTGAATTTGGTTTTTCGTTAATTGAAGAAATTTCAAAGAAGAAAAATGGAGAAACCATAAATATTTTAACTCACTGCAATGCCGGATGGCTTGCCTGTGTTGATTATGGAACTGCAACAGCACCAATTTATCATGCTTACGATAAAGGAATAAAAGTTCATGTTTGGGTTGATGAAACACGACCCAGAAATCAGGGAGCAAAATTAACTGCCTGGGAATTAGACCAACATGGAGTTCCACATACAATTATTGCTGATAATACTGGCGGACATTTGATGCAAAATGGCATGGTTGATATAGTAATAGTGGGTAGCGACAGAACTGCTTTAAATGGTGATGTGGCAAATAAAATTGGAACTTACTTAAAAGCACTAGCGGCTTTTGACAATAAAATTCCTTTTTATGTTGCATTACCAACAACTACAATTGACACAAAAATCAAAAATGGATTAAAAGAAATCCCTATTGTAATTAGGGATGAAGATGAAGTAAAATATGTTGAAGGATATCAAAACGGAAAAATCATAAAAACCCTGGTATCAAACGAAAATAGTGCTGCTTTGAATTATGGATTTGATGTAACGCCGGCGAGATTAGTAACGGGATTGATTACAGAGAAGGGAATTTGCTTGGCAGATAAAGAGAGTATTCAAAAGATAATATATTAAAGCTCCAAATGACAAGTTCCAAATAACAAATAAATAACAATTTTCGAAAATCCAATTTTCAAAACGGTTTGGAACATTCAATTATTGATATTTGGAAATTATTTGTTTTTTGTCTTTTGTTTTTTGGAATTTTGCTAGCTATGGAAGGATAACCCAAACTAAATTCTAAAATTTTGATTGGAAATTGATAATCTAATATACTATGAAAGAAGGCTATATAAAATATAAAAGCAATTGGCAACAAAAAGGGATAACCATTCCCAATTCCTATTTTAAAGAAATTGAACATTGGCGAAATCAGCTTTATGATAAAGGAATGATTGGGCTTTATAATAATGGAATTGGTTTTGGAAATATCAGTATGAGAATAGAAAATTCAAATCAGTTTTATATTACAGGTTCAACAACCGGAAAGTACTCAAAATTAGAGTTATGTCATTTGGCTAAAGTTGAAGATTATTCATTGGAAAACAATTCAATAGATTGTGTTGGCTCGGTAATAGCATCATCTGAATCACTAAGCCATGCAATTATTTATGAAACTCTAGCTGAAATAAATTCAATTATTCATATTCATCATTTTGAAGTTTGGAAGAAATCATTAAACAAATTTCCAACAACAAATATAAATGCAGAATATGGTACTCCTGAAATAGCAAATGAAATAAAATCATTACTTCAAGATGAAGAAATAGCAAAGCAAAGAATAATCATTATGGGAGGTCATGAAGAAGGAATTATTAGCTTTGGAAAGGATATGAAAGAAGCTATGGGTGCATTATTAGGCTTAATTAGAGAGCTTTAAGAAATATTTCACAAGTCAGATGTCAAATGTATCATGTCAAATGTGGAGAAAACTTTAAAGATTGATGCTTATATTTTTTGCTTTATTGTCAAATATTTTTCTCTTGCAATTTTAAAACTATTTTGTACATTTGCACTCCCATTTAAAAATGGGATTTCCGATTTATCGGAATTGGGCCTATAGCTCAGCTGGTTAGAGTAGTTGACTCATAATCAATTGGTCCCTGGTTCGAATCCAGGTGGCCCCACGAGAAAAAGATTTTGAAAATTTTCAAAGTCTTTTTTTTATGTTAATTAGAAAAGTTTAATTAAGGGTTACAATTGAGCATCATGCTTGGTTTGTTATGTAGCTG
>JAIPBB010000052.1 GCA_021739805.1 Saprospiraceae bacterium
TATTCAGAAAATTATAAAACGAAAACAGAAGCATATTTCCGAGAACGAGAAGTTAAGAACTGGAAAAGTTGCAAAATGATTGAGAAATTAATTTCAAATAAATAGTTGGTTCAGAGCATCCCGATTTTACATCGGGAGGATCACTGGTTCGAAGGAATTTATCCCGATTTATCGGGAGTATCGCCCACCCAATAATATCAAGCCTTTCAGAGTTTTTTGAAAGGCTTTTTTGCTGCTTGGTGTAAACATAGTGTAATCTTGCTTAGCAGTGTAGTGGCATCAGTAAATTTTTAAATAGTTATTAAGAATACCCCACCACTATTTCTCCTTTGAAGCAATGTTCTTAATTCATCTCTACTTTCAACACTTTTAATGATATTATCGCCAATGAATTTTTTAGCTTTAGTAAACTGCCCTGAAAGCGTCATAATATGAATATCTTTTTGAATGCGGTCTTCCCGTTTTAAAATAAAGCCATCGCTAAGCCAACGTATAATAGTTTTGTTACTCTCGTAAAGGTCACTTGCAGGCAAAGTTTTCAATTGAAGAATTATAGATTTTGTTTAGTTTAAAATAAGTTGTTTGCTTTCGTATTTCGACATTAAATAGTTTAGCAAATCTTCTTCTATCAATACTTAATCGGATGATCTTGCTATGCTAATAAAACCTGGCGAACGGATCAAAAACTTATGATTAAATCTGCCTGAAGTTCATCGAGTATATGAACCAGATTGCCTTCAACAATTTCATGAAATTTATAATCGGTTGAATCTTTCCCAATACGACCAATTTTAATCTGAATATTTGGATAAAACCGATTCGTGTCATTTCCGAAAAGAAAAACAGCTACTCTTTTTAATTTACGCTCTTTGGTAAGTAGTGGAGTGATAAGGCTTTTAAATTGCTACTCTTCATAAATCACTGTCATAACTGTTTGCCCAACAGCTTTTAATGTATTTTTATCTATTACATCAAAATTATCGTTTAGGGTGTGCCAGTATTTGAAAAATCCTGTATCAGTGTTATCATCGTGATGAATTATATCAATAGTTGGGATTTTAATAATTTGGTTTATGTAAAGATGGTCATCAGTTATTTGGTAGGTTTCTTTATAAAGAAAATAATTTCCATAACCAATTCTATGAGCTTTTTCCCAGACTTTTTTCACAACATCAGGAGCATAAAACATTGATGTACCTTCCATTGTAAAAGTAGCATCTTTAGCTCCAACCATATCGAGCAGAATTCCAAAGTTGGCATAATAGCCTTGTTTGTGCGGGGTTTTTGCCCAGAATTGTGAACCTAAGCCCCAGGCATCTTCTAAATTAGATTGAACTCCCTGAGGTTCGCCATAATCTTCAATATCAAAAAGAATAATATCAATTCCAATTGAAATAGGTTTCGCTTTAAGTTGTCGTGCTATTTCAATTAAAACTCCAACACCACTCGCTCCATCATTTGCCCCAATGATTGGTGTACGATGATTATCAGGATTTTTATCATGGTCGGCATATGGTCGTGAATCCCAGTGGGAACATAAAAGTATTCGCTTCTGAGCATCAGGATTAAAAGAACAAATAATATTTTTGCCGTATAAAACTGTTCCGTCATATGCCCTTGCCTTTGCTTCCTGAATTATTGTGTGTTCTGAGAATTCCGATAATTTGTCAAAAAGCCAGGTGGCACACTCTGCATGTTCTGTTGTGTTTGGAACTCTTGGTCCAAAATCACATTGGGCTTTTACATATTGATATGCCGAATCAGCATTAAAATCAGGAACGGAAACTATTTCAATAACTTTTTCCGACTTAGAATTATCTTTAGTTGGTGGTTTGTCTCCGCCACAGGAGGAAATTAGAAAGGTTATTCCAATGTAAAATATTCTTCTTAAACTTTTTTCTGACATCTCTTTAGATTTGAGAATTATTTATAAAATATATAGTCTTAATTATTGCTACTAAACATGAGTTGAAGCAAGGATTTATGAGTATATATTATGTGTTGATTATTTCAAACAATTCAGCTGGATTTATTTTAAATTGCAACATTTTTGCAGTTTCTCTACCTCCATCTCCACCTTTCCTTTGCATAGTGATTCTACCAACTTTAATATTACCTTGTTTTGTTATTATTACTTCGCCATTTCCAAAATGATTGATAACAATATTGATTGGTTTTAGAATCCAGCGAGCATTTGTGTCAATATTTTGAGCTACTAACATCCATTCTGCAGAAAATTTACCTCGACCTTTTATAATGTCGTTTACAATTAAAGTTTTGTTGTTTTCAATCCAATTTAGTAATAATCTTTGTTTCGATTTGCTAAATTCATTAATAAAAGTTCGTCTGCTGTCTTTAGGATTTTTAATTGTAGGTTCTAATTCTCCTGTATATTCCTTTAATAATTTTGAGACATTTTCCGGGATAGACCACATTTCCACATATTTGTCAACCCATCTTTTGTCAATTTGATTAAATCCTTTTAAATTGCTAACTAATTTTACTTGCAAATTTTCAACGTCAATTGCTTTTTTTAATTTAATTGTAACTTGGACTTGTACATCAGTTTTATAACCAGATAAAACAATAGCTTCACAAAATTCGATTTCAGAAAGCTTATACCCCATTATATTTAGCCATGTCTGAGCTTCGCCATCATTCTCCCAATTGTTAAATTTGAATACTATGTCTTTCTCGTTCTTGAATCCTTTTTTTGCTGTTTCTGAACCTAATTTCTGTTCTTTGTTCATTTTTTTCTATTGTTCGAATAATTTCTTTAATTAAATATTGTAAAACATTTATAGATACGCTATTTCCAAATTGTTTATGTGCTTCTGAAACACTTTTAGGAAATTTGAAGTTTTCAGGATAACCTTGTAATCTTGCACACTCTCTTGGTGATAATTTTCGAATTTTATCTTTTATTCTATAAAGACCAGTTTTTGAGCCAACACCTCCACCATAGGCTGACAATGTTATTGAATGTCCATATGGATGATATATTCTCTCACCTTGACCGCCTTTGTTAACTTTTCCTATTTGAATAGGTTTATTTAGTAAATCAACTTCTCCAAATATATTTTCAGTAGGATTATATTCTTTGTAAAATTCGATGTCTTTTCTGTTAATGATTTTTCCATCTTTTGGTTCGTTTTCCAAAATGTCAGTCAACGAAGATATGAGTTTTAAGGAGGGGAAAATGAAATCAGTACTCAGAAAATCAATATTGTTAAATGCTATGATATATACTCTTTCTCTGTTTTGAGGCAAACCAAAATTACTTGTATTCAATACTTTGTAATGAACAGTATAATTCATTTTATTTAAAGTACTAATAACAGTTTTCAAAGTATTTCCGTTATTATGTCTTTCGAAATTTTTAACATTTTCGAGAAACACTACTTTTGGTCTATGATGATTTACTATTCTTGCAATATCAAAAAACAATGTTCCACGAGTATCTTCAAACCCCATTTGCTTTCCTGATATTGAAAAGGCCTGACAAGGAAAACCTCCACATAATATATTGTGTTCAGGAATATCAACTTCATTAATCTTAGTGATATCTCCAAAAGGTTTGAAATTATGATTTATTTCATATGTGTAAGCTGCTTTTTTGTCAATTTCTGATGCAAAAACACATTCTGCACCATAAGATTTTAAAGCATAATGAAACCCACCAATCCCTGCAAATAAATCAATAAATTTATAGTTTTTTAATTTCTGATGATTCTCATTTACTTCAATCATAATTTCATTTCTAAATAACAAAAGTAGTAAAAAATCGTCCTGTTTATATATATTTTTTTTATTCAGAAAGTTTCCCAATTTTATCAATAAACCTAAGCGAAAATCATTCTGTGTTACTATTTCTCCACCCTCCACTCAACACCATCCTTAGTGTCTTTTACAATAACTTTCAAACGATTTAGTTCATCTCTTATTTTATCTGCTGTTGCCCAGTCCTTATTTGCTTTTGCGTTATTTCTAATATCAATTAATGATTTTATTAAGCCATCGGCTAATTCTGAATTATCAATTGCCTTTTCTTCGGCTTTTAGTCCAAGAATTTCAAAAATAAAATCATTGTAAAGTTTATTCAACAGCTCAAGATTGGCTGCATCAATTGATTCTTTGCCATCTTTAATTGAATTAATAATTTTAACTCCATCAAACAAATGTGCAATAACAATTGGGCTGTTAAAATCATCATTCATTGCATTATAGCATTTGTCAGATAATGATTTTATATCAACAGTTGAGCTGCTATTCGCTTTTAATAATTTGAGAGTTTCAACAGCTGTCATTAATCTTTTCAAACCCTTTTCGGCACCTTGCAATGCTTCATTCGAAAAATCAAGAGTACTTCTATAATGTGCCTGAAGCATGAAAAATCGAATTGTCATCGGCTTGTATGCTTGCTCCAGGAGTTTATGATTTCCTGCAAAGAAATCATTCAGCGAAATGGCATTTCCAAGAGATTTTCCCATTTTCTGACCATTAAGAGTAATCATATTATTGTGAAGCCAATATTTAACCGGTTCTTTACTATTTGCAGCAGTTGATTGTGCAATTTCCGATTCATGATGAGGAAATATTAAGTCCATTCCACCACCATGTATGTCGAATTGCTCACCAAGATATTTTGTACCCATTGCAGAGCATTCCATATGCCAACCCGGGAATCCATCACTCCATTTTGATGGCCATCGCATAATGTGTTCTGGTGAGGCTTTTTTCCAAAGTGCAAAGTCAGCCGGATTTTGTTTTTCGCTCTGTCCGTCTAGCTCACGAGTTGCAGAAAGCAAATCTTCGTAAACTCTTCCTGAAAGCTTTCCGTACTTATGTTCTTTGCTATATTTATCTACATCAAAATAGACAGAACCATTTGACAAATATGCAAAACCGGCTTCAATTATTTTTTCAACAAAAGCTATTTGTTCAATAATATGACCCGAAGCATGAGGTTCAATACTTGGAGGCAAATTGTTAAGCTGTTGCATGTTTTTATGATAGCTATTTGTGTAGTACTGCACAATTTCCATAGGTTCTAAAGCTTCTATTCTGGCTTTTTTTCCAATTTTATCTTCTCCTTCATCAGCATCGTTTTCAAGATGGCCGACATCAGTAATATTTCGAACATATCTTACTCTATAACCAATATGTTTTAGATATCTGAAAACTAAATCAAAAGAAATTGCAGCTCTGGCATGCCCCAAATGCCCATCTCCATAAACGGTTGGTCCACAAACATACATTCCAACAAAAGGTGGATTTAGTGGCTCGAATAGCTCTTTTTTTCTACTTAATGTATTGTGTATGTATAATTTTTCACTCATAATCAATATGCTTTTTCAAGAGAATATGCAAAATAACATATTTTTATCGAAATGAATTTGATATTTTTTTATTAATCAATTTTAGTTTTTACATTTGCCTCAAATTAAAACAATCAAATATGGAAAAAATATTAATTATTGGCTGCTCAGGACAAATTGGAACCGAATTGACTTTAGAGCTGAGAAAAATTTATGGTAATGAAAATGTCATCGCATCAGATATTAAGGAACCTACAGATGATGTTCTTCAATGTGGAGATTTTGAAACCATTAATATTTTAGATAAAGACAGAATAATCCAAATTGTGAAAAAATATAAAATTGATGCTATTATTAATATGGCTGCAATTTTATCAGCTGTTGGCGAAAAAAATCCATTATTAGCTTGGAAAATTAACATGGATGGTTTAATTAATGTTTTAGAAGTTGCCCGTGAATACAATATTAAAAAAGTTCTTAATCCAAGTTCTATTGCTGTTTTTGGTCCCGAAACTCCTGTTGATAATACACCTCAGGAAACAGTGCTTCGACCAACAACAATGTATGGAGTAACTAAAGTTGCAGGAGAATTATTAGCTGATTATTACGTTCGCCGTTTTGATATGGATGTTCGTGGATTAAGATATCCCGGAATTATCAGCAATGAGACTCTTCCAGGTGGAGGTACAACTGATTATGCTGTAGCAATTTATTATGACGCAATAAAATATGGAAAATACACTTGCTTTGTTAAAGAAGACACAAAGTTGCCAATGATGTATATGCCCGATTGTTTAAAAGCAACTATTGATTTGTTTCAAGCTGATAAATCTAAACTTAAACATCATAGCGATTTTAATGTTGGAGCAATGAGTTTTGATGTTAAAGAACTTGCTGATTCTATTAAAAAATATATTCCTGAATTTGAAATAGAATATAAACCTGATTACAGACAAGCAATTGCCGATTCATGGCCTAACTCAGTAGATGATTCAGCCGCCAGGGAAGAATGGGGCTGGAAACCTTCCTACGACCTTGACGCAATGACAAGAGATATGCTGGATGCAATTCGAAAAAAACATGAAAAAGGATTGATATAAAACAAAATAGCAGCTAAATTGGCTGCTTTTTTTATATAATACTTTTTCTATTGTATTCCCTATTAAAATGTATTACTTTAGTAGATGTTGCTGAAGTAATTTTTTTCACTTCATTGTGTATAAAAAGTTGCACAGAAATTAGGTTTTGTTAAGTTTGCACCTCTTTAATAAATTAATATGCGATAATTTAAATGAAAAATACCTATTTTGACTTAATAGAGCAGAGTTATTACTTTCCCCAGGAAGGTTTTGACTTAAGAGATAAATATCTAACTTTTCATGGAGTGTCTTTAAAATATCTGATTGAGAAACACGGAACACCGTTTAGATTTATATATCTGCCCAAAATAGGAGATCAAATTAAAAAAGCCAGAAATTTGTTTAATCGTGCAATAAAAAATAATGCATATAAAGGAAAATATTTTAACTGCTATTGCACAAAATGTAATCACTTTCACCATGTTATAAGCGAAGCCTTGAAACATAATGTGAACCTTGAAACATCATCGGCTTTTGATATTGACCTTATACTAAATTTACATAAAGAGAAAAAAATAGATAAAAAACGAACTATCCTTCACAACGGATATAAAACTGAAGATTATATTAGTAAAATCTTTTTACTTCAGGATGCCGGATTTGAAAATTCAATTATAATTTTAGATAGCACAAGTGAGCTTGCAAGACTGGAAAAATTATCTCCAAAAAAGAAAATCAAAATAGGCTTGCGAATGGCAGTTAATGAAGAAGCTCAATCTGCATATTATACTTCCAGGCTTGGAATTCGTCATACAGAAATGGTGAATTTTTTCAATGATAGCATAAAAGACAACGATAGAGTTGAGCTTAAAATGCTTCATTTTTTTGTTGACTCAGGAATTAAAGACACTTTATATTATTGGGGTGAATTTCAAAAAGCTTTAAAGTTATATATTGACCTAAAAAAGGAATGTGGAAGTTTGGATTCTTTTAATCTTGGTGGAGGCTTTCCTATTCGTAATCATCTTGGTTTTGAGTATAATTACGAATATATGATTAATGAAATAATCGCAAATATTAAAGATGCATGCACCAAAGAAAATATAAATGACCCTGACATTTACACCGAATTTGGCAAATACACAGTTGGAGAATCTGGTGCTATTATTTTTAAAGTATTGGAACATAAAAAACAAAATGACACAGAATCCTGGTATATAATCAACAATAGTTTAATGAACACTATTCCTGATGCCTGGTCGATTCATGAGAAATTTATTCTTTTACCAATAAATAAGTGGGATAACGAATATCATCGTGCAAATATTGGAGGAATAAGCTGTGATCATTCCGATTATTATAATTCGGAAGATTTGAACCAGGAAATCCTATTGCCAAAATATGCCGATGATGATGAAGAACCATTATACCTTGGATTTTTCCACACGGGAGCTTATCAGGATGCAATAAGCGGATATGGAGGTATAAAGCATTGTCTTATTCCTTCACCAAAGCATGTAATAATCGACAGGGATGAAAAGGGCAATTTTATTGATTATGTTTATAGAGAAGAACAATCATCAGAACAAATGTTTAAAATATTGGGATATAATAAATAAATCATGAGAAATTTTGGAGGTATAGAAAACAAATATGCCGGGTATGATTTCTCTTCTGTATTGTTACAATCAATACCTTATGATGGAACCAGTACCTGGGGAAAAGGGGCAGATAAAGCTTTTGAAGCTTTTATCGAAGCTTCTGAAAACATGGAATTATACGACACTGAAACCGATACTGAAGTTTATAAAAAAGGAATTCATATTTTACCGGAAATAACCGAAGACTCTTCTCCTGAAAATGTTTTTAAAACTGTCTATAACAAAGCTAAAGAACTTTTAAACTCAAATAAATTTCTGACATTTTTTGGTGGCGAACACTCAATAAGCATAGGAATAATTAAAGCTTATTATGAAAAATATCCTGATATAACAATTCTTCAACTTGATGCTCATTCCGATTTACGAAAGGATTATTTAGGTTCTGAATATAATCATGCTTGTGCCCTTCATAATGCTAGTAAAAACACGAATTTAATTCAAGTTGGAATTCGTAGTATGGATATTTGCGAAAAAAAATATTTGAATAAAGAAAAATGTTATTTTGCGGAAGATATTTATGGGACAAATTCATGGATGCAGGAATCAATTAATCGTATGACTGATAAGGTTTACATAACTTTTGACCTTGATGTTCTTGACCCATCAATTATGCTGGCAACAGGCACTCCTGAGCCGGGTGGACTTGATTGGAACACAACAATTAATTATTTAAGAAAAGTGTTTGAGCAAAAAAATGTAATAGGATTTGATATTGTTGAACTTGCTCCAATTGAAGCTAATAAAGCTGCAAATTTTTTAGTAGCAAAGTTGTATTATAAGATGTTAAGTTATAAATTCACAAAATGAACAAAAAAGGACCAATATCACAGTTTGTCACCGAACATTACAAACATTTTAACGCTGCTGCTTTAGTTGATGCAGCTAAAGGATATGAAGAACAGCTTGCCATGGGTAACAAAATGATGATTACACTTGCCGGAGCTATGAGCACTGCCGAACTCGGTAAATCTCTATCTGAAATTATCAGGCAGGAAAAAGTGCAAATTATTACTTGCACGGGTGCAAATCTCGAAGAAGATATTATGAATCTTGTTGCTCATTCTCATTATAAAAGAGTTCCTGATTATCGTGATTTATCACCAAAACAGGAATGGGAATTATTAGAAAAAGGACTTAACAGGGTTACTGACACTTGCATTCCCGAAGAAGAAGCTTTTAGGCGGTTGCAGAAACATATTTTCAAAATTTGGAAAAATGCGGAAGAAAATGGAGAGCGATATTTCCCACATGAATTTATGTATAAACTACTGCTTTCAGGGGTTTTAGAACAATATTACGAAATTGACGCAAATAATAGTTGGATGCTTACTGCTGCTAAGAAAAATTTGCCGATTATTGTTCCCGGTTGGGAAGACTCAACTATGGGTAATATTTTTGCTTCATATTGCGTTAAAGGAGAACTAAAGCCATCTACAATGAAATCGGGAATTGAATATATGACTTGGCTTGCCGATTGGTACACAAATAATTCTAAGGAAAATGGAATTGGCTTTTTTCAAATTGGAGGTGGAATAGCAGGTGATTTTCCAATATGTGTTGTGCCTATGCTGTATCAAGATTTAGAAAGGACAGAAACACCCTTTTGGAGTTATTTTTGTCAAATATCTGATTCAACCACCAGCTATGGCTCATATTCAGGTGCAGTCCCAAACGAAAAAATCACTTGGGGTAAGTTGGATATAAATACCCCCAAATTTATTATTGAATCTGATGCGACAATTGTTGCACCACTTATATTTGCATATTTACTAAATTGGTAATTATTTTATTTAATATATTGTGAAATGGATAAGTTAAGAGTAATTCAGGATTACGAAAAATTAAGCAAGGAATTGCAAGAACAGGTTAAACTAGTTTATCCGGAAGGATATAGTCAGCATTTGATAGTATTTACTAATAGTAAGGGTGAAAGGGTTAGTGCCTTACCTTTTGAAACTTTTGATAAAATTTACCTGATAAGAATGTCAGTATCAAAAGCAGATCAAATCATTAGTGATGATAATGACTATAACGATGACGGCCTTCTTAAAGAAAGCACAAGGGAAAAATATGAAGATAAGCATTCTGATGTTGAATACTTATCTGAAAATGAAAACTATGAGGAAAATTATGTTGACGATGATATTGATGATGATGATTAATTAAATTTCATGAAAGATGACAAATAACATAAACCTTCCTTTGCTCCAGGATGCTGATTTAAAAGACAAAATAGTTTTAGTCAGAGTTGACCATAATGTTGTTAAAAAAGGAATAATTCATGACCCATACAGAATTGATGCGACTTTTGGGACTCTTTATTATATAAATGCAAAAGGCGGCAAAATTATTCTAATGACTCATGTCGGAAGACCTAAGAATAAAAAAACAGCTGAGATAGAAATAAATAATAATACATCAGTTCAACCCATTGTTGATTATTTTGAAAACAAACTTCATGTGAAATTCAAAATACCGGAATTTCAAATTGATGAAAAACATGGATACAGAGATATTGACACTTCAATCAATCATTTAATAAAAGATTTGAAGGAAAGCAAGATAGATGGGATTTATCTTCCAAATACTCGTTGGTTTTCAGGAGAAGAAGCAAAAGATAATAAAGCTGATAGCTTTGCATTTCAATTAGCAGGACTGGCCGATATTTTTGTGAATGATGCTTTTGGCTCATGGCAAGCTCATGCTTCAACGGTTAAAATTACTGATTATCTTCCTTCCTATGCAGGATTTTTAATGCAAAAAGAAATTCAAAATCTTGATAGAATTTACAATCCCGAAAAACCATTTGTTGCTGTTGTTGCAGGCTCAAAATTCGACACAAAAATAGATTCACTCTACACATTGATTAAAGAAGCTGATAGCTTGGTTTTAGGTGGAGTGATTTATAATGCTTATCTCTGTGCAAAATATGGATTCAAAATTAAAGGCATTTCAGATGATGATATTTTATATGCCCGAAAATTTGTTGAATTCGCAAAACAATATCCCGGAAAGCTGGTTGAGCTTCCTTACATTGTTGAATCTGATTCATTGGAAGGGGAATTCAAAAACCAGTATAGAGTTCATAATATTGCTGATTTAAAATCCGGAACTGAGTTAAATTATGTTTTAGATGTTGCTGAAGAATCATTTAAAGTTCAGAATGTAAATAATGTGTTTTTAAAAGCTAAGACAGTTTTTGTTAATGCAGTTATGGGATTAACACCCTATTTCAATGAAGGAACAATTGCTCTTGACCAACTGATTGATAGTAATCCTGATGCAGTGAAATTATACGGCGGAGGCGATACACTACAGGAGCTAAAAAGACTTTTACCCGGCTTGTATATTGTAGCACTCGACAATCCAAAATATTATATTTTCACCGGAGGTGGAGCTGTGCTTAAAGCAATTCAAGAAGGAAAAGTTAGCGGATTAGAACCTGTGAAAGCACTGATTAAAAATGGAAATGATAAATAAAAAATTATTCGACACGAAATATTGTATGTAAAAAAATGCCACAGATTCACAGATTAAAAATTACTTTTTAATAAATAAATCTGTGAATCTGTGGCAATTAATTCTTTATCCGGGCAAAATCATATTAAACAATAAAATTTTATAATTTTGGCAAATAATTTAATAAAAATGCCAAAAAGAATCACAATAATAATTCTTGCTTTATTACTGCTGCTGAAATTTTCAGGATTTGGTCAATCTCAGTCTTTGAAAGTTGGTGCAGAATTGCCTCTTAATTATTCAATAGGTTTAGAAAATCGTTTCTCCGAGGGATTTGCTGTTTATGGACAAATAGGTGCATTATTATTCCCCTTTAATTACACATCTCTTGGAATGATGGAAACTTATGGAGGCAATAAAGGAATGACAGATATTCTTGAATCCAACTTTCGTTCAGGATTAGTTATAGGTACAGGTGCAAACTATTTTTTTAGTAAGCAAACACGAAAAAACTATGCAGGCCCCTTTCTTCAATATTTTAATATGTTTAAAGCTGACATCTCAGATCATGTGATTAATGATTATTTTGATGTAGATTTGAATTCTTATGCTTCCGGTGCAATCCCAAGAAATATCTCAAAAGAACCTCTAACATTAACAACGAATTTTATGCAAGTGGGATTTTTGTATGGAAGAAGAATATTCTTTTACAAAAAAACTAATATAGAACTTCACACTGAATTTGGCATAAGTAAAACTTTTTACTCTAATTCCAGAATTGATTCAGATTTTAGAATTTTTTCTGTTGCATTAAAAGATGAGGTAAATAATAGTATTGATGAATACTATAAGAAATATGCACTTTTAACAACTTTAAATATCTATTTCATTTATAAATTTAACTACCAAAAATTTTAACATTGGAATTTTCTGAATTAATTAAAATAAGGCAAAGTGTTAGAAAATATTCTAACAAAGCTGTAGAAAAAGAAAAGATTGAAAAATGCCTCGAAGCTGCGAGATTAGCTCCTTCTGCAAGCAATTCACAACCATGGAAATATATTGTTGTTGACGAACCGGCACTTAAAAATAAGGTTGCAGAAGCCACTTTTGACAACCTGGTTAAATTCAATAAATTTGCTGTTGAAGCTCCTGTTATTGTTGTGATTGTTATAGAAAAACCAAAACTTATTACTCAGGTTGGAGCTGCAATAAAAAACAGAGAATTTCCACTTATCGACATCGGAATTTCTACGGAGCACTTTTGTCTTCAGGCAGCAGAACTTGGTTTAGGAACTTGTATGCTTGGATGGTTTAACCAAAAAAAGATTAAAGCTTTATTGAATATTCCTAAGAATAAAACCTTAGGTCTTGTAATTACTTTAGGTTATCCACCGGACGATTATACTTTAAGAGAGAAAATCAGAAAGGATAATTCTGAAGTTGTTGGTTATAATCGTTACTAGCATATTTCTTTAAATTTCTAATTATGGAGACAAAAGGGAAAATAGAAATGATGACTTTAGAACAACTAAAGGAAAAACATATTGGGAAGAATGGAACTAAGAAAGGAGATAAATACGAATTTGATTTAAAAGTTGAAGTTCTTGGAGAAATGATTAAATCTACAAGAAAGGAAAGAAATTTAACCCAGAAATAATTTGGTTGCTGTGCAGATGTTTGTTTTTAATAAAGAAAATCGGGAAGGATAATTCTGATGTTGAAAGCTAAATGATAGTTTGTTAGATTTATCCTAAAGTTTTTGTGAGAATAGGTAACTTAACTTTAGATATTTTGTAAGTTTGTAAAAAAAGAAAAGACATGCGAACCATCCGATTAAAGATAAATGACAAGATTTACGATAGGTTTCTTTGGCTACTTAGCCAGTTCAATAAAGAAGAAGTTGAGATTATTGCGGATAATCAAGATTTTATTGCTACTCAGAAGTATTTAAAGAAAGAGTTAGATGAAATTAAATCCGGAGAAGCAGTATTTTATTCTCAACAGCAATTGGATAAAAGGTTAGACCAAGCTATTGGAAAGTATGAAAATAATTTATAAAGAATCTTTTGTAAATAGATTTGAAAACCAGATAGACTATATAGCACAGGATAATCCATCTGCTGCTATAAAATTTAGGATTGAATTAGTAAAAAGAATAAGGAACATCCCTAAAAATCCTCTTATACATAGAAAATCAATTTATTTTAATGAGAATTCAATCCGTGATTTAATTTATAAAGGTTATACTATAGTTTTTAGAATTAATAATGACACTATTGAAGTTTTTGGATTTGTAAAATTTCAAGAAAAACCAACTGATTAAACTCTGGAACTCACAAAACAGTTGGTAAAATATTGTGTCGCAATCAACCATTAAACCAAATATCATGAAAAAATTAGCAATCTTACTCTCAATCTCATTGATGTTAGTCCTGACACAATGTAAAAACAAAGAAGAAATGAAAGACGATTCAAAAGAAACAACAGAGCATTTTATCAAAGCTCCAATAATTGAAAAAGTTATTTCAGAGCTTCAAGCAAATCTTGGTGAAGAGAATTCTTTTCGAATCGAAAAAGGTGTAAATCAGGTTGCTGCTTTGTGGTTTGAAAAGGATGGAACTATTGAAGATTTTGAAAAGTTTTGCTCAGAAAATTTCGTAAAGGACGAAACAGAACTTGATGTTTTATTTACAAAGCTTTCAAGGAATTTTGAAATTCTCTGGGGTAATTTTCACAAAATGAGCATGGAACTTAGCGAACCCTTGGATATGCCATTGGGTGAAATAAACGATATTGATATGCTTTTTGGCTCATATAGTCCTTCTTCTCATCTTGACGAAGATTTTTACAGCAACAAAATTGCTTTTATAACAGCTTTGAATTTCCCCTTTTATTCACTTAAAGAAAAAAGCGAAATGGGAAAAGAATGGACAAGCAAACAATGGGCTTATGCCAGAATGGGAGATGTTTACACTTCAAGAATTCCTGCCGAAATCTTACAAAAAGCATCGGAAACATACACTAATGCCGACACATATATTTCGGAATACAACATTATAATGGGAAATCTTATCGATGCTGACAAGGCAACATATTTCCCTGAAGACATGAAACTTATCACTCATTGGGGCTTGCGAGATGAGTTAAAATCGAACTATTCGGGAGAAAATGGTTTAATAAAACAAAAAATGATTTACCAGGTTATGAAACGTATCATCGACCAGTCAATT
Source organism: Saprospiraceae bacterium (assembly GCA_021739805.1). The sequence continues at coordinate 14,751 of JAIPBB010000052.1, forward strand.
CCCCAAATGGTGATTAACAATCCTGAATATAAATGGGAGCCTTACGAAAACAAAGTTTATAAAGACAATAATTTGGTTGAATTTACAAGCGAACCTGATACACGATATCAGCATTTATTAAACGCTTTTCATTCTATGCAAGCGATTGACAAATACTCTCCTCAATATCCAAACTATATTCAACGAAAATTTGAAGGAGATATGGAAATTTCTCAGGAAGATGTTGAAAAACTATTTGTTGAGTTTGTTTCTTCACCACAGGTTAAAGAAGTTGCGGCATTAATCAGCAAAAGACTGGGACGAAAACTTCAGCCATTTGATATTTGGTACGATGGCTTTAAAGCAAGGGGTTCAATGAATGAGGAAGAGTTGGATAAAATCACTCAAAAGAAATACCCGACAGCCAAAGACTTTGAAGCAGATTTTCCAAACCTTTTGGCAAAACTTCAATTTACACCCGAACAAGCCAGTTTCATTTCATCAAAAGTTAGAGTTGATGCTGCCCGTGGCTCAGGACATGCTGCCGGTGCTGAAATGAAAAGTGATAAAGCCCGGCTAAGAACACGTGTAGCAGAGACAGGGATGAATTACAAAGGTTATAATATTGCCTGCCATGAATTTGGGCATAATGTTGAGCAAACAATCACTTTGCAAAATGTTGATTATTATATGATAAACGGAGTTCCAAACACTGCTTTTACAGAGGCTCTCGCTTTTATATTCCAAAAACGTGACCTTGAATTGTTGGGACTAAAAGAAGAAAACTCAAACAAAAAACATTTAATGGCTTTAGATAATTTCTGGTCGTGCTACGAAATAATGGGAGTTTCTCTTGTAGATATGAATGTATGGAAATGGTTGTATGAACACCCTGAAGCTACTGCGGCAGAATTAAAAGAAGCAGTTATTACAATTGCAAAAGATGTTTGGAATAAATACTATGCTGATGTTTTTGGAGCTAAAGATGAGCCGATTTTAGCAATTTATTCTCACATGATTGACAATCCGCTTTACCTTTCAGCTTATCCGATTGGTCATTTAATCGATTTTCAAATTGAGCAACAAATCGAAGGAAAAAACTTTGCAGAAGAAGTTTACAGAATTTACACACAAGGAAGACTTATTCCTCAGGTTTGGATGAAAAATTCTGTTGGAAATGAAATATCAAATGAACCAACACTTAAGGCAACCACTGAGGCTTTAAAGCTTATTGTTGAATAGTTTCAGGTTTAAAGTTTCAGGTTCGATGTTTGCCAAAATTAAAATTGAAAGTTGACATTGAGCGGAGTCGAAATGGAGGTTTTAGGTTTGATATTTATTAGTTGATAATTTAACTTTGTATATTGATGTTTAAAATTCAAAAATATAACCTTCTTTTTTGTACCTTAATTTTTATTTTGTCAACCGTTATTGGGACAATATCTCATGAATATGGTTATATTCTGTTTGCGAAATACGTTGGTTATAAAACAGAGCTTCACTATGCTAGCATGAATTATAATAGAGAAAAGAGATTAAATGAATACTTTTCTATTGCCGAGAAATATCAATATCAAATTGAAAATAATTTACCATTTACTGATAAAACCGAATTTGATAAAACCGGAAAACTTGATTTTAAAATATTATGACTTACAAAAGATGAGCTTTGGTTCGAAGATGATGATAAGAACAAATGGGAGTGTGAAAAGAAGTTTATGCTTGAACTAACCGATAATTAACAATAAATTTAATAAAATATATATGAACATTAACCTGAACAGAAAACTAATGCTGGCAGCGGCAGTAGTAATAATGCTAAATTTCAATAGCTGTGGCAAATATGATGATGGTCCAAAATTCAGTTTAAAAACCAAAACATCTCGTTTGGTTGGTGAGTGGGAAGTTGTGAAAGTTGATGGGGACAAAATCACTGATGCTGATTTTATTCTGGAATTTGAAAAAGGAGGTGACTTTAAAGCAACCTACACTTACGAAGATTATGGTTCCACATACACAGATGTCTATGATGGTGAATGGGAATGGGATTCAAAAAAAGAAGTAATAAAGGTTGATTTCGATGATGGCTATAACGCTGATTGGGAAGTTATGCGACTTACCAATGATGAGCTTTGGTTTGAAGATGAAGATAAAATGTACTATGAATGCGAAAAGAAATAATATAAGTGAAACTTCGTATTTTTCTTTAATACAATATGCAAAGTTAATCTTAAAAATTATTTAATTTTAACTATACAGACAAGGAAAATTTGTAATTTTGTATATAATACAGTCTGTCAATTAATTGAAAATCTGGTTTTTCAGTGTCAGCCGGATTCCTATCGGCTGATTTTTTTATGGAATTTTTTAAGATACTAATCTAATTAATCAAACGTTACATTACTGTTTCGATTTTGAGTAAGCATTAACCATTCTATAAACAATTAAAAACCTTTATTATGAGAAAATTTATTTTTTTGATATTAGGAATTGCAGTAATGATTTCGTGTGATTCATCGAGTGACAAATCTTTGGCAGAGGCTGAAGGTACTCAAATAGAAAAAGCAGAATATGCCGGAGTGACAGATGAAATTTCGCAAACTGATGCTAATGGATATACTGATGCTGCTTATCAGCTTTCAAATTCTTCTTCTCAGAAAACATCAAATCAATCAGGCAATATTAATTACCTGCAACCCAAAGCTGAAATAAACAGAAAAATAATCTGGACAGCCAATCTCAAATTTCAAGTTAAAAATGTTGATACTTCTACAAAATCACTTCAAAATATTATTAAAAAACATAATGGGTATATTTCAAGTATGGATGTTTCATCAACAAATTATCAAATAGACAATACAATTCAAATACGAGTTTCGAATGATAAGTTTGATAAATTAATTGATGAACTTAAAGGCGAAGCAATTTTTGTGGATGAATTAAAAATTAAATCGAATGATGTAACTGAAGAGTTTATTGATATTCAAAGCAGGTTAAAAACAAAAAAAGAAGTTCGTGACAGATATATAGCAGTATTAAGAACTAAAGCCGGAACTGTAAAGGACATAATCGAAGCCGAAGAAGCAATAAGAAAAATAACTGAAGAAATAGAAGCCAAAGAAGGCAGGTTGCGATATTTAATTGACAAAGTCAATCTGAGTACAATTACTGTTACTTTATACCAAAAAGTTGAATATAAGTCCGAACCAAAAATTTTCGAGAAACCTTATGCAAAAAAATTGCTTGAAGGTTTAGGAAACGGATGGGCTTTTATTAAAGGATTTGTTCTTGTTTTGGTTAATATTTGGCCACTTATTCTAATTGTTATCTTATTCCTATGGAAAAGAAAATGGATAATGAAGAAACTGAAAAAAGATTAAAATAACTGTACAACAGAATGCAATTCGGCTGAAACAATTTATAGGTTTTTCTTACCACATAAACTTAATTTTTTGTAATGTTGGTGATTTGTTTTATCTTTGGAAAACAATTTATTAATCATTTTGAAATTTAGGTTTTCCTTTTGAAAATTTGATAATATGAAATCATTAATATTAAGCTTAGTTGCAATATTTTTCTGCTTTGTTACAGTTAATGCTCAAAAAATTGAATGTGCAGATTTTGATAATCAAAAGACTTCAGAAATATCAAAATGGAGTGTAGGTGTTTTTGTTCATCCTAATTATTCTATAATAGACTATTCTGATTATAATAAACCTCAGTTCAATTTTAGTCCTGGATTATTGGTTGGAAGACAATTTGGAGAAAAGCTTACTTTTCAAACAGGAATAACTTACTTGGAATTTAATAGCATTTTCTATCCACTTTTTTGTGACCCTATTTCTTGTCCAGCTTGTGGTGATTATAAATTTCTTGAATTTCCACTTGATGTAAAATTCCACTTTGGGAAAAGTGAGAAATTTTTTAATTTTTATCTAATATCTGGCTTTTATGCTGGCTTTATGATTAATGAAAAACAATATGAAGATGTGAATAAGATATATTTAAGGTATGAAGAGAAAGGATTTAGATTTGCCAACCTTAATTTAAATTTAGGACTTGGATATAATTATAAATTAAATTCCAATTTTAGTATTTATGCTGAACCCTTATTTAAACAATTTATTTCTTCTCATAGTCATTGGATGGATAAAATATACATAAGACAATATGGGCTTAGGGTAGGATTAAATTACCACTTATAATTTTACCAAATGTCATTTCGATATAATGAATTTTCCAACCACACTAATTTAATTCTTTTGAATGTTGGAATTTGTTTTAACTTTGAATCAAAATGAGCAATAAATCCGAACGATTAAAAAATTTGAATGATTCCAAACTAATTGATGTAGTCAAAAACTACAGACAATATGGTTATGATGAGAGCTTAAGAAATGAAGCTATTTCAATATTAGAGGCAAGAGGAATTGATAAGGAATTTCTTCAAATGACCCATAACTATAAGAATAGAACTTATGATTTAGCTAATGATTGCTATTTATCTTACTGTAGAAACTCGAAAATAGCCTTTTTTTCAAATGTATTATTAAATTTTAATTATCTTTCTTTCAATTTTTTTACCTGTTTCAAATGAAGCTTTTCAAGTGATAAATTTCATAGTTATATTAATTAGCTTGATTGTTTATACTGTTTTTCTAATAATGTCATTTGTTGACTTTGATAAATTTTATAAGGCAGTTGATAAAAGCAAAGGAGCTGATTCAATAATTGTTTTTTTGATTCTAGGATTTGTTTTTTATTTTTTTACATATTTCTATTTTAAAAATAAAATGAGTGAGCAAATGAAAATGATTCAATAGGATGAAAAATTTCATATTAATTCTAATCTCAATTGTAATAGTAAGTTGTAACACTAGAAATACAACATCCTATTATTTTTCTGATGGAACAAAAATTGACTCATCAATTCATATTTCCTCTATCGAAAATGAATTAAGAAATATTCTTAAAACGAATAATCTTAACTCTAACAATTTAAACGTTTACACTTCCTTACACAAACAAATTCATACTGACATTTCAAAACCTTTAGCTTCTCACTACGACTCATTAGTTGCACGATTATACAAAGATGATAAATATGAAAAATCATATCTTGACAGTATTAGAAAAATAAAGCAATTGTTTAATACCGGAATATTTATTATTGAAAACAAAACAGGAAGAGTTTTAGTTTATTATAATAGTTCATTAAATTCTGATCAAGTTCAAAAGAAGTATCCATTGG
>JAIPBB010000053.1 GCA_021739805.1 Saprospiraceae bacterium
ACACGAAGTGTCGGGAGATTAACGATTAACGATTTACGATGTGTGAAATCTGCAATCGTTATTCGACATTCAATATTCAATATTCAATTATCAATTATAAATTTACACTTTCTCCACCCTAACAGCAGTCACCTTAGTTTCCGGTATTTTAGCAATTGGATCAATTGCAGAGTTTGTTATTTCATTTGTTGGTGTTTCATGAAAATGGAATGTTAATGAAACTGTTCCTGCAGGGACAATTTTAGTTATTAATGCTCTTGCTTTCACGTCTCCTCTGCGAGAGGTAATTTTTGCAAAATCACCATCCTGTAGATTTAATCTTTCCGCATCAATAGGATTTATTTTTAGTAGTTCTTCGCTGTTAAGAATGTTTAATCCTTTCACCCTTCGGGTCATTGTGGCGGTGTGATAATGATACAAACTACGGTCAGTTGTAAGAAATAAAGGATAATCAATATCAGGAATTTCAGCCGGCTGAATATATCTTAATGGTAAAAACTTACCTTTTCCGCTTGCAGTATTAAACTTTTCTTTATGAAGGAATTTTGTTCCGGGATGATTAACATCAGGACAAGGCCATTGTAAACCACCCTTTTCCAGTCTTTCATAATTAATTCCTGCATAACTTGGAGTTATAGCCGAAATTTCCTGCATCACTTCTTCAGCAGAATTAAATTCAAATCCGGCTGCTCCCATTCTTTTAGCAATCTGGCTGGTAATCCACCAATCGGGTTTTGAATCTCCAATTGGCTCAATTGCTTTTCTTACTCTTTGAACTCTTCTTTCGGTATTAGTGAAAGAGCCATCGTTTTCAGCAAAACTTGCAGCAGGTAAAATCACGTGAGCAAAAGCAGTTGATTCTGTTTGGAAAATATCCTGAGCAACAAAAAAATCAATCTTTTTAAGAGCTTCAACAACATGTTTTGAATTGGCTTCGCTAATCACAGGATTTTCACCAATCTGGTACATTGCCTTGATTTTCCCATTGTAAATTTCATCAAAAATTTCGGTGTGGGTTATTCCGACTTTAGCACTTAAATCTGTATTCCATGCTTTCTCAAACTTCTTTTGAACATCAGGATTATTAACTTTTTGGTAGCCTGTGTAAACATTTGGCAAAGCCCCAAGGTCACAAGCTCCCTGAACATTATTTTGTCCACGAAGAGGATTCACCCCTGAACTTGCTTTTCCAACATTCCCTGTTAATAATGCAAGATTTGATGTTGCAAGCACATTGTCAGTTCCGCATGTATGTTGGGTTATTCCCATTGCATAAAATATTGAAGCAGGACTGTTGCTTGCATACATTCTGGCTGCTTCGATAATTTTCTCTTTAGGAACGGTTGTGATTTTTGCAACTTCATCCAAATTGTAAGCCTGAACTGATTTGATAAATTCATCATAATTTTCACAACGTTCTTTAATGAAAGCTTCATCCTGGAGATTTTCGTCAACAATAACTTTCATCATTCCCATCATTAAAGGAACATCGGTTCCTAATTTTTGTTGAAGGAAAATATCAGCAAAATCGCAAAGGTCAATTCTTTTTGGATTTGCAACAATCAGTTTAGCACCGTTTTTAACAGCAATTCTCATTTTTGAACCCATAACAGGATGAGCCGAAGTTGTGTTTGTTCCAATCGCAAAAATACAAGCTGAATCTTTTATTTCATCAATGGAATTAGTCATTGCACCGCTACCAAAACTTTGAGCTAATCCGGCAACAGAAGGCGAATGGCAAAGTCTTGCACAATGGTCAATATTATTGGTTTTTTGAACTGCACGTGTGAGTTTTTGAATCACATAATTTGCTTCGTTTGTGCATCTTGCTGATGATAAAGTTGCAAATTCATCACCTTTATATTTTGCAAAATTTTCTGCAATTAAATCCAAAGCTTCATCCCAGCTTGTTTCGACAAATTCTCCGTTTTTCTTAATAAGTGGAGTTTTTAATCTGTCAGGATGATTTATAAATTCGTAGCCATATCTTCCTTTAACGCATAATTGTCCCTGGTTAACATTATTATCCTTTGAACCACTTGAACTTACAATTTTATCGCCACGAACTCCAAGATAAAGATTACATCCAACACCACAATAAGTGCAGGTTGTAAGAACTTCACGTATTGGTTTTTGAGTGTTTTTATGTGATAGTGCTCCAACCGGACATCTTGCAACACATTCACCGCAAGATTCACAGATTGATTCAGCAAAGGGTTTGTCAGCAAATGCTGAAACCATAGTGCCAAAACCACGATTTGAAAAATCTATAGCATTACGTCCTTGTATTTCATCGCATGTTCTTATGCAAATTCCACAAATCACACATTTTTCATAATCAAGTTTGAAAAAAGGATTTGAGTCATCAATGGGATATTCTTTTGTTTCGTGTCTGTAATTCTTAAAACGATTTTCATCAATTCCTAAAAACTCACCTATTTTTTGAAGCTCACAATTATTATTTGAAGCACAATGTAAACAATCCTCATGATTATCTGTAATAAGCAATTCAAAAGTAATTCCCCTGATTTTATCAAGTAATTCACCCTGAGTATTAATAATCAAACCATCTTCCACCATAGTTTCGCAGGAAGTTTTGATTCCTCTTCCTTCAATGTCAACGAGACATAATCGGCATGCACCACTTGGTTTTAAATCGGGATGATTACATAAATTTGGGATATAAATTCCTTGTGCAAGGGCAGCTTCTAAAACTGATGTGCCGGTTTCGGCCGTAATTATTTGATTGTCTAAAGTGAAGTTAACTTTTGCCATGCTTAAGTAGTTTTAAGTGCTTTTAGTTTAAAATAAAGTTTAAGTTCTTGGGCTGTTAATTATTTAATTACGCCAGCCAATACTTCAATAGCGCCAAATTTAGTTGGGCATTTTTCAAAGCAAATACCACATTTAGTACAAAGATTTTGATTAATAGTATGAATTCCTTTGCGTTCACCGGTAATTGCACTCACGGGGCAATTTACTGCACATAGTGTACAACCTGTGCATTTTTCAGGAATTACTCTATATGACATAAGCGATTTACAAACTTTCGCAGGACATTTTTTATCTTTAATGTGAGCTTCATATTCATCTCTAAAATATCTGATTGTAGTCAGAACAGGATTTGGTGCTGTTTGACCGAGACCACATAAAGAGCCTTTCTTTACGGCTTCACAAAGTTCTTCTAATGTTTCAATATCACCTTCTCTTCCTTTTCCTTGAGAAATGTCAGTTAAAATATCGAGCATTTGTTTTGAACCCAAACGGCATGGAATACATTTTCCACATGATTCTTTTTGAGTGAAATCGAGAAAGTATCTTGCAATGTCAACCATGCAATTATCTTCATCCATCACGACAATTCCTCCTGAACCCATAATTGAACCGACTTTACTTAAAGAGTCATAATCAACCGGAGTATCAAGTAATTCTTCAGGAATACAGCCACCCGATGGACCACCTGTTTGAACTGCTTTAAACTTCTTATCGTTAGTAATTCCACCGCCAACTTCAAATATTAGTTCTCTAAGAGTTGTTCCCATTGGCACCTCAACCAATCCTGCTCGTTTTACTTTTCCAACGAGTGCAAAAGTTTTTGTTCCTTTGCTGCTTTCGCTTCCATACTCAGTGTACCATTCAGTACCATTTTGCATTATTAGTGCAACAGAAGCTAAACTTTCTACATTATTAATAATGGTAGGTTTTCCAAATAATCCTGAAACAGCAGGGAAGGGGGGACGAGTTCTTGGCATTCCGCGTTGTCCTTCGATTGAAGCAATCAATGCAGTTTCTTCGCCACAAACAAATGCTCCGGCACCTTCTTTAAGTTTTATTTTGAAATTAAATCCTGAGCCTAAAATGTCTTTACCTAAAAGTCCTAATTCTTCAGCCTGTGAAATTGCTAATCGTAATCTTTCCAAAGCAAGTGGATATTCTGCTCGGCAATAAATATAAGCTTCATCAGCTCCAATAGCATAGGAAGCTATAATCATTCCTTCAAGCAATGCGTGTGGGTCGCCTTCAAGTAATGAACGGTTCATAAATGCACCCGGGTCACCTTCATCGGCATTACAAATAAGATATTTTTTTTCGCTTTTTACATCATAACAAAATTGCCATTTTCTCCATGTCGGGAATCCGGCTCCGCCACGTCCTCTTAAACCGGAATCTTTAATAATATTAATGATTTCCTGCGGACTGTATTTTAAAGTATTTATTAATCCTTTATAACCGTTATTGGCAAAATAATGCTCAATTTTTGTGGGGTCAATGATTCCACATTTGAATAAATTTCTTCGAACTTGATTCTTGAAAACCGGTGCAGAGAATAATTCCTCAATTCCATTAAGTTTTTCAGAATTCATCACACCCATTATACTTTCGAAAATGGGATTGCCACCAATAATATCTTCGTCAACAATTCTTTTTGCTAGTTTCTCATCAACATTCGAATAGCAAATTGCAGCTTGGTTTGGCTTAGACACATATATTAATGGTTCTGCATAACAGGAACCAATACATGCGACTTCAGTGATATTGAAATCTATATTGTTTTTCTTTAATTCTGAAATTATTACATCACGTGATTGTAATGCTCCGGCTGAACGTCCGCAAGTTGCGGCACCAACAAAAATATTTAGTTTGTCGTTAGTATATAGCTTTTCCCAATCCTTTTTTGATTGAGCTATTTTTTGTTCGAGTTTCTGTATCATTTTTTATTCCTTTCCTTGAAATATTCAGTAATTTTTTTCGGACTTAATTTCGCTTCAACTTTATCGTTTACCATCATGCAGGGAGCAAGACCACAAGCACCAATGCAGGCAACCGACTCAAGAGTATATTCCATATCTTCTGTTGTTTCTCCTTCTTTTATGTCTAGTTGCTTTTCAATTTCCTCAGTAATTCTTGGAGCACCTTTCACATGGCAGGCAGTGCCACGACAAACCATAATTTTATTTCTGCCGATTGGTGTAAACCTGAATTGAGTATAAAATGTTGCTACACCATAAACCTGGCTTGATGGTACTTGTGCATATTCTGCAACTTTCAGCAAGGTCTCTTCCGGCAAATAGCCGTATTCAGACTGAACCTGCTGAAGAAGGGGTATTAAATTATCTGGTTTTCCTTCGTACTTGCATAGTACTTCATTAATGTCTTTTTCTTGAGTTTCCATAATAATTTCAGCGAATATTTAGTTGTTAAATTGTTTTAGAAAGTTATTGATTTTTTGAGGATTATAGTTTTTGAGATATAAAGTCATAATAAGTAAAATAATTCAGTAAATAAGTGTAAGTGGTAACAACAAAAATAGATAATACTATTTTCTTAGGCAAATAAATTGCCAGTAAATTGATTGTATCTTTTTTAGAAAATATTTTAAAGGAATTTTCAAAAGAATAAATTTGGTGTAATCAAACAGATTATCAACTTGTTTTGTTAATATTGAATTCTTTCAGGCTTCGAATAAATATTCATTTTTCCACTTCTTGCAAAACCTATTAAAGTAATTTCTTTTTCACGGGCTATTTCAACTGCACGGCTCGTTGGTGCACTTCTGGAAATAATAATCGGGATACGGGAATAGAGAATCTTTAATATAATTTCGGATGAAATTCGCCCTGTTGACAGAAGAACTTTGTCATTTAGATTAATATTGTTTTTTATCGCATTGCCAATTATTTTGTCAACGGCATTATGACGCCCGATATCATCTCTGAAAAGCAATAATTCATTTTTATCAGTAAGTGCTGCACTATGAACACCGCCGGTATTTGCGAAATTTTCAGATTTATGCTGAAGTTCATTCATCAATTCAAAAACTTTTTCAATGCTTATTTGAATATCAGATTTTATTTTTTCATTATAAAAATTATCAGCTTTATTAAAAAACATAGTTCCACGTCCGCAACCCGATGCCTGCAATTTTATGAAATCAGTGTCATTAACTGATAATTCCTTTATTTCAATGTTAGCAATTTGATTTTTATGGTCAATATCAACTCTTTTTATTTGTTCTTTATTTTGAATTATTCCGGCAGAAAACACATAACCAACAACCAAATCTTCCAAATCTTCATTTGAGCATAAAATCGTAACAAATTCTTTTTGGTTTATATAAATCGTAAGAGAGGTTTCTTCTATCACAAAATCATCTGTGGTAAAAGCTTTTCCATTTTTTATTTTAAGAATTTCAAAGGATTTCATCTACTTGAAATTTAAAATGATTTTTGAATTAACATCACAACAGCTTGTGCTGAAACACCTTCTTCCCTGCCAACAAATCCCAGACCTTCCGCTGTTTTAGCTTTAATAGATAATTGATTTTCATTTATCCTCATAATTAATGAAAGTGTCTTTTTCATTTCAGGTATATATTCTGAAATTTTAGGTTTTTCCAGGTTAATTGTTGAATCAATATTACCAATGACATATCCTTCTTTATTAATCAATTCAATAGTTTTCTGAAGCAATATTTTACTGTCAATATCAAAATATTCATAAGAATTATCAGGAAACTGAAATCCAATATCTCTCATATTGGCAGCTCCAAGCAATGCATCAATGATAGCATGAATAAGAACATCAGCATCTGAATGGCCTGTTGCCCCTTTAGAATAAGGTATTTCTATTCCCCCAATAAAAAATGGAATATCATTTTCAAGTTTATGAATATCTGTACCAAAACCAATACGGTTTACCATCTTGTTAAATTTAGAATTATCACAATTTGTTATTTCCACAAAGGTATAAAATTACAATTACACTAATGTGGTAATGCTAAAATGATTGAATGCGAGAATATGAAAAAACTCGAATGAAATAATATTGGAATTGCTTTTATAAATTATTTCTCCACAGAAGGTTTGTTTTGATCCTGAAATGCATCGAAATCAAACAATAAAGTAAATCGTAGAGTATTCTCCAACGGGCTTCTAACATCAGAAGTTGCAGGAATTAAATAGGCAAAGTCTAAACCAAAAACATTGTATTTTAATCCTGCACCAAGAGTGAAATACTTTCTATTTCCTTTGTATTTATGCTCGTGAAAATATCCGGCACGAATTGCAAATTGTTTGTCATACCAATATTCCAGTCCTGCAGAATAAGCTATTTCATGCAGTTCTTCTTTGGTTCCACCGGGAGCATCAGTGAATGAATTAAACATTCCGGTAACAATTCCTACATTTGGGTCTTTTCCTTGTGCTATCAAATAATTCCCATCGGTTCCCGGAATTGGTGCACCTGCTGAATCTCTAGCCCAGATTGGAGGTGTTGGAACTAAAAGTTTATTCATATCCAACATTACTGATATTGTATTGTATTTGTCAAGGTCAACAGTCAGTGATGGACCAATACGTAAATTCATCGGTAAAAAGTCACGCTCAGTTGTTTCGGTGTAGGATATTTTGTTACCTAAGTTTGAGATATTTGTTCCAAAGGCAAACAAGGCATCCTGACCATTCATTTCAAATTTTTTCCTATAATAAACGGAGACATCGGATGCAACTGCCTGACCCGGTTTGGATTTAGAACCTCCAACAAAAATTCCACCTGTTAAGTTTGAGTAAATATATCTTAGGCTAACCGCACCAGATAAATTGTCTGTAAATTTTCTTGAATACGCAACATCAACAGAAAATTCATTTGGACTAAAGCTTCCAATATCCTGTCCTGTTTTATCAGTAAAATTTATTTCTCCAAGTGAGAAAAATAGAAGAGAAGCTGATATTGCTTGATCTCTGCCAATTTTCTTGTAACCTGATAAATAAGCAAGGTAAATGTCATTTACTAATGCTCTTAGCCAAGGACTGTAAGAGACAGAAAATCCAAGGTCATCATCAATAAAGGCATATTTAGCCGGATTCCAGTGCTGTGAATTTGCATCCGGAGTTGATGATACTCCGGCATCACCCATCCCACCTGATCTGGAATCGGGAGCAATCATTAAAAAAGGTACTGAAGTAGTAATTGTATTTACATCATCAGTAGTTTGTCCTAGAGTTTGATTGTAATTTTGAGTAAAGCCCTGAATTCCAAGAACCAACAGTAGAGCTAATATTATGTTTTTTTTGTTCATTTGTTAATAAATATTATTCAATAATAAGAATACAAAGATAACGAAAAATATTTTATTTATTGTTTGAGCTTTTTTAAACGAATGAATGTTTAATTAATTGTCTAATTGGTGAAAAAATGATGATTAATTGAGGGCAAGATACAATATCTATAAAGGAACTTCAACTTTTTTTAAATTAATTTTTTTCAAATAAGACTTTCAATTTAAATTTTTATTGAATTTTTGTGAAATTGAATAATGATTATTTAAGAATTACTAATTTTTCAATCTTCTCAGAATACTTTCCATCAGTGGTTTTTACTTTGAGTTTATAAATATACACACCTTTTCCGATTCTATCTCCAAAGTCATCTTTAGCATCCCAGATTATTGGTTCTGATCTATAGCCATTGCATAAAGCTATTTCGTCAATGGTTTTTAATAGTTTCCCGGAAATTGTAAATATTTGTATTTGAACTGCTAAATTATTACAAGGTTGGTTGTGCTCAAAATAAAATGAAGTTTTTGTTGTGAAAGGATTTGGATAATTCAAAACATGTTTTAGAGCTAATTCAGCTGATTCAGAAACAACAAATTCAGTGAATGCTTCAGATGAATTATTCATCACATCCCAAACTTTAACTTTTAAATTATGTGTTCCTTCATCCAAATCAGAAAAAGGATATCTGATTTTCCCTTTGGAATAGCTGTCTAAATCAGCTTCGTAATAATCATTAAGAACTATTGATTTTTCAGTATTTGCATCCAGAATGGCTACAATATCATGACCAATTCCATTCCCGACAGTATTGACACCGTTTGAGTCAGCAACATAGCAAAGTAGAAGAGGTTTCTCATCGGTTACGCCGCCAAAAACAAAGCTGTCATCGTTCATGAAAATATCAATTTCAGGTCCGGTGTTGTCAATTATTGGATTATCTGATGAACCACCAATAATTACATTTTTGAAATATCCACTTGCATCGGTTTCATCATTTGCTGCATAATAACTAATTTTCCCAAAATCAAATTTATAAGCTATATCTTTAGGTACAATAAAAGAAAATGAAAAATCACCATTTGAGATGCTGGCTTTACCTTTGTATAAAATATTTTTTTGAATTTGGAAGTTTTTTGGATAGCTAGCCGGGTCATTGGCTCTGGTGGTTAATGTAGCTGCTTTATCAAATACAGTTGGATAAAGAATTCCATTAAAATCTTGTTTTTTAATGCCATTTTCATCTCCAACAAATCCTGTTATTGTAACTTTTGATAAAGCTTTTAGAGTGTCGGGAATAGATGTAATTGAAACGGTTGCTCCATTGATTTGAGTTGTAAAAGCAGTATTTTCAGGATATGCTAATTGAAGAGCGGGGTCTCCAAGAAGAATAAAATTTCTATTGTTGATTGGTGAACCACTTTCAACTTTGGCTTTGCATATTAAATCACCCATTCTTAAATATTCACCATTAACTTTTTTAAAGGCGTTTCTGAAAAAGTAATAATTAATAAGATAATTTGTGTTTGAATAAGCAAGTCGGGTGGTTGTAAACATTGCAATAGCTCCACCATTAGAATTTAAAAATACCAGTTCACCTGCAGATGTTCTGCCCGGGTCATCAAAGCGGCTAAATTCACATGTAGCAGTCAGGAATACAGGCATATTGTTTTTGTTCGTCCAACTATTAATATCGGCAATTTCGAGAACGGCTTCATGCGACCAACCAACTTCGCCACCATGACCAATATAATCAACTAATAAAGCTCCTTTGTCAACTCTTTTATTAATAGCATCTTTAACATCCGGATATCTTTGCCCCCCCGGAGTTGAAATTTGGGAATAAGCGTCAAAGTAAATTTTATCAATATTATATTGTTGATATGTAGTGTCAAGATATCTGGCTAATTTTTCGGCATCGTTTATATGAGTATTACTATCTTCATCGTCTGCAACAAAACAAACAACATTTCTCCAATCACCAAGATTCGGTATTCCGCTTGTGAAATTATTGCAACCCGAACTTTGACCTAATGAAGTGCCATTACTTGTATAACGAATTACTTTGTCAACCATGTTTGTGGCTTCTGTAAGCGTTTGAACAGGAAATCTACCAATACCAATATCAAGGTTTCCATTTGATTCATAGCCTTCATTATCATCCAACAAACCATAAAAGTCGTCCGTCACGTAAGATGCTCCCGGATTTAAAGAATTTCTTGATTGAAAAGTTGGAATATAGTTAGTATTATTTGCTATCCTGTCTCTATTATCATAAGAGCCATCACCAAAAAGCAATAAATATTTTGGGAGTTTTTTTGGATCACTGCCGGCTCTTTCGTAAAACATTTTAATAAAGTCACGAATGGCTGATATATCCTGGATTCCTGAAGAAAATTCGTTGTAAATTGCTGCCGGTTCAACAACCAAAACAGATAAACCGTCTTTATCCTGGTGAAATTCGGCAAGACGCTTAGCTTGATCAATAAAACTGGCATGACAAACTATTATCATATCTTTTTGAGCTGTTGCATGAAGGTTTTGATTTGCTACTTTTCCGACAAATGTTGTTGAATAATAATAATTACCGTTATGTGCTACAAATTCACGTAAAGAATCAGTTCCTAACCTAAAATTTAAAACATTTCCATTTAAATTACTGCCAATTTCTTTTGGTTCAATAAAATTAGTCACATCCCAGATTACTGTTTCGGAAGAAGCATTAGTTAATATAAACTCTGAAATATTTCCCGGACCAATCGAAGATATATCTCTGAATAACATTTGGTTACCATGCATTTTAAGTTGCCGAATAGCATTTATCTCTAAATAATTTAACCACCCACTTGAGCTTGATGATGTATTATTAAATGTTATTGAGATATTAATATTAGAGTTTGAACTGATAAAACTAATTGTGTCAGTTGAACCAACTGCAAAAGGGTCATTATAATCACCTCCAACAGGACTTAAAGTGGATGTTAGCTGAGATCCATTTGCATTAATGGTAAATGAATTATTTGTAGCTGAAACAGATCGAGCCGCAACATTGACACTTAATCGAACTCTTGAACCCGGATAGATATTTGGAATTGAAAATGGAAAATTAAATGTTCTTATAATATCGAATTTTTCACCATACCATTCTCTTCCTGTTTTGATTAAATTTAAGGAATCTTTTTCGTGATAGAGCCTTTCGTTAAATTGACTGACAGTGTTTGTTGCGGCTTGGCTGGTTGATGCTTCATGCGAAATTCTTTTTCCCTGGCCAATATCAGTGTTTACAAAATAGCAGGATTTGTTTGAGTATAAATGGTTTTGATGATTAAAACTCTTTAATGTTGAATTGTAATTCCATTTGTTATGCCCTACGGAATAAAAAAGTATATAATCATTTTGGTCGAAATGACCATCATTTTCACCATAAACATAGATTGCATTTTCCTGTAAGTCATCATACCTGAAATCGGAATTTTTTTCAGGAAGCATTGCTCCTCCATTACCGTAAATTCTTATGTTTTTTGGATTTATTGATGAAACATTTATCCCCATATTAACAAGGTCTCCATAAGTGATTTTATGTATCCCCTCATAAGTTGTATATACTTTATACCAATCACCACTAGCTAAAACTGAGTTTGCTGCATAATATCTTGTTTTTGAATTTTGATCTGGCTGAGGTGTAATTTGGATATCAGTTTCAAACGAAATAAGTTTTTCCAGTTGTCCGCTTTGTGGATTTTTTCTTATTGGAATAAAAGAATAGTTTGCATAAGGAATTTTTCTAACAACTGAAATATGTGAGTTTACCTTAATTTCACCATTAATTTTCCTTAATTCTTTTATTTGTTTGATTTCACTTTCTTCAAGTTGTTGAAATTTTGGGTTTATAATTTTAACAGAAACATTTGAAAACTCAGAATTAATTTTAATTATTTTAAAATAATAAGGTAACTGGTCTTCTTCTGAAAGATAGGTTGCACCATCAAAATATAAGCTTCTTTTAAACTCATCATCTGAAATTCTGATAGTTTTTATTCCTAACCAATTTATGATTTCTTTATTTGTTTCTTTCTGATTTCGTGTATTGTTATAATTTATTCTCTGTGCCTGAACAGCTTCAAACGCAAAAACAAACACAACAATTGTTAATATTTTTAATCTCATTTTTAATCAAATGTTATTTTATCGAAAAATTTCAATATTAGTTTTAACAAAAATAGTATGATTTTATTGTTTTAATTGAGAAATTTACTCATAAAAGAATTTAATATTATTTTTTTATTTGTGAAACAAATTAATGAAAATCATGTATAATTATGTTAAAAAATAAAATATAATTTTGAATTTGATTTGAAATATCATAAATTCGCAAAACAAACGTTATGGTTAGGTGATTAATGTTTTTCTTAATTTTACGAGTAAATCATTTTTGTAATTAAATTTTATTTTGTAATATTGTAGTTTTTAACAGGAAAATTTATATGTAATCAGTAATGGTAAAACGATTAGTCCTATACATTTTAACCATAACTTTGCTGATTGGTGCGGATTTAGCCAAAGCTCAGGATCCTCATTTTTCGCAATTTTATGCGAATCCTTTATATTTAAATCCAGCTTTTGCTGGAAGTGCTGTTTGTCCAAGGCTTATTATGAATTATCGTAATCAGTGGCCAGCAATTTCAGGAGCCTATGTTACTTATAATGCAGGATTTGATATGAGATTTGATGCTCTTCATGGAGGGCTGGGAATTCTTGCAACAGCAGATAAAGCAGGAGAAGGTGTATTGTCAACAAACAATATCAGCTTATTGTATTCGTACCATATGACACCAACACGAAGTTTTAATATTAATGTTGGATTTCAGGGAACTTATTTTCAGAAAAGTATTGATGTCACTAAGCTTACATTTGGCTCACAAATTGACCCGCGTTGGGGTTTTGTAAAAGAACCACCTACACTTCCTAATATGTCCGCATCCGGTGTTGACTTTCAGACTGGTATTATAGGATATAGCGAAAAGTTTTATATTGGTTTTGCATCACATCATTTGGTAGAACCTGATGAAGGTTTAGTAAGTTATAGTATGCTTCCAAGGAAATATACATTTCATACAGGAGGTATAATTCCACTAACAAAAAATGGAAAAAAGCGCTTACGTGATGAAGACCCTGTACTTTCTCCAAATCTTGTGTTTCAACAGCAAGGGGAATTCCATCAACTGAATTATGGACTTTATGTAAATAAAATGCCCATGATTGCCGGTTTATGGTATAGGCACTTCTTTGAGGGTTCAGATGCGGTGATTGTTTTAGTTGGTTTTCAATATGATAAATTTAAATTCGGATATTCTTACGATATAACAGTTTCTAAACTTGCCAGTGCTTCAGGGGGTTCTCATGAATTTTCTTTTGCACTGATGTTCAATTGTCCGCAAAGAAAAAAACGTATCAGAGAAATAAATTGTCCATCATTTTAGTTATTATAGTATAAAATATTAAAAACAAAAGTTAAAATATTACGTATTACAAAAGTTAGAAAAAAACTTAGATAAAAATGTTAACCATGAGATACAATAGGATTATAGCAAAAATTACTCTGCTAGCCACAGGAGTATTAATATTTTCATCTTGTTCCAACGAACAATCTCAAACAACAGGCTGGGAATATAATAATGAACAAAATGGAGGTTTCGAAGTAGTTCCTTATGAAGAGCAAGAAACCGGTCCCGGATTGGTTTTAGTCGAGGGTGGTACTTTCTTAATGGGAAGAACAGAGCAGGATGTAAGGTATGATTGGAATAATATACCAAGACGAGTATCAGTTTCTTCATTTTATCTTGACCAAACCGAGGTTAGAAATCTTGATTATCTTGAATATTTGTATTGGTTAAAAAGAATTTATGGAATTGACTATCCAAGAATTATTAAGAAAGCATTGCCTGATACTTTGGTATGGCGTGACAAACTTGCTTATAATGAACCTTATGTTGATTACTATTTACGTCATCCTGCATACCGCGATTATCCGGTTGTTGGTGTTAGTTGGGTACAGGCACGTGATTATTGTGCATGGAGAACTGATAGGGTAAACGAATTAATTTTAATTAATTATGGAATTCTACGCTATGATGTTAACCAGCAAAACATGGAAAACTTCAATACTGATGCTTATTTTGCCGGTCAATACGAAGGAGCTGTCAGAAACGACTTGATTGACTTGAACCCTACAGGTGCCGGAACTCGAAAGGCTAGAATGACTGACGGTATTTTATTGCCAAAATATAGATTACCTACCGAAGCAGAATGGGAATTTGCTGCTCTTGGATTAATAGGAAATACTCTTTACGAAAGAATAGTAGAAAGAAGATTATATCCATGGAATGGTCATATAACCAGAACTGATGCTAATAAAAATTATGGAGATTTCGTCGCAAACTTTAAACGAGGACGTGGTGATAATATGGGTGTTGCAGGAAACCTAAATGATGCAGGTGATATTACAACTCCTGTTTATGCTTACTGGCCAAATGACTATGGTTTATATAATATGGCTGGAAATGTTAGTGAATGGGTTTTGGATGTTTATCGTCCTCTTTCATTAGAAGATTTTACCGATTTTAGACCATATAGAGGAAATGTGTTTGAAACTCAGGTTAGAAATAATAGCGATCAGATTGATGATAAACTTGATTACATTGTTTATGACTATGCAGGAATTTCGAATTACCTTATTGAATTCCAACAAAAAGTTGATTATACTGCATCAGATGAAGAAAAGCAATTACTTGATAAACTTATTGTTTTAGCTGACGAAGCCATTAAAGCTAAAGAAGACAGATTATGGGAAGACGCTTCTCTAAAAGTTCAGGATTTAATTGATGAAATTGACAATGCACCTGAGACAGTTACTATTGGAGCTGTTGTGTTAAAAGGTATTTCAGGTTATATTGTTTCTACTCCCGGACAACTAAAAATGCGTCCTGTTACTGTTGAAGAAAATCTTAGAAGAAGAAACTATCGTGAATCAGATAACATTGGATATTTGGACGGGGATGTACCATCTCGTATTACTGCTGATTGGACAGATCCAAATACTGATGACAAAATGTATGATTATGGTGCAACATCAATGATTAATGACGAAGCTATGGTTTATAAAGGTGCTTCTTGGAGAGATAGAGCTTATTGGCTAAGTCCGGGTACAAGAAGATTCCTTGATAAGAATCAGTCGAAAGATTATATTGGATTCCGTTGTGCTATGACAAGAGTAGGAAGCCCCATAGGAAAATATTAATGATAATTTTATCATATTTAACCCGTTTGCTGTAAAGTAAACGGGTTTTTTTATTTAACATTTTTTTGTTGATTAATACTTAATAGATAAAAACTCATAAAATTGTTTTTGCTTAAATTTACTTAAATGTTTTTAAATGAAAATAGAAGAGCTTTATTCTATATTTAAATCTTATCCGAAAATTGTAACGGATTCACGTTGCATTGAAGATAATAGTATCTTTTTTGCATTGAAAGGTGAAAATTTCGATGGGAATAAATTTGCACTTAAAGCCTTGGAATTAGGTGCTAAGTATTCAGTAGTTGACGATACTAGTTTAAATCAAAACGATAATTTTATATATGTTGATAATGTTTTAAAATGTCTTCAGCAATTAGCAGCCTTTCATAGAGACCAATTTAAGATTCCAATTATTGGGATAACCGGAACAAACGGAAAAACAACAACAAAAGAATTAATTAACACAGTTCTTAAACAAAAATTAAAAACCCATGCTACAAAAGGTAACTTAAATAATCATATTGGAGTTCCTCTCACACTACTAGAAATGCCTTATGATACTAAGATTGCAATTATTGAAATGGGTGCAAATCATCAAGAAGAAATAAAAGAGCTTTGTGAAATTGCAAAACCAAATTTCGGTATTATTACAAATATTGGCAAAGCCCACCTTGAAGGATTTGGAAGTTTTGAAGGTGTTATTAAAGCAAAGAAAGAACTTTATGATTTTGTTGGAAAAGATGGTCGTGTTTTCCTAAATAGCGATAATAAACTTTTAACTGAACTGGCTGAAAACTTATCCAGCATAAAATATGGAGCAAATCAGGAAAGTGATTGTTTTGCTCAAATCATTGATATAAATCCTTTTGTCAAGCTAAGGTGGAATAATCTTGAGATTCAATCTAATTTAATTGGTAAATATAATTTTGAAAATATTTTAGCTGCAATTTGTATTGGCAATTATTTTGGTGTTCAACCCACTGAGATAAAAATGGCTATTGAAAGATATATTCCTCAAAATAACAGGTCGCAAATCGTTCAAACGAAAACAAATAAATTAATTTTGGATGCTTACAATGCGAATCCAACAAGCATGAGTTCGGCAATTGAAAGTTTCGAACTTCTGAAGCCGGAGATAAAAGTTGTGATACTTGGTGATATGCTGGAGCTAGGTAAGGAAAGTATTAAGGAGCATCAAGAAATATTAAATAAAATTGCAACATTAGGCTTTGTAAAAACATTTTTAGTCGGCCCTGTTTTTTATTCTTTAGCTAAAAATTCTGAATTTATTGCTTTTGAAAATAATATTGAAGCTTTAGAATATTTAAAAATAAATCCTATTTCTGATTCTACGATATTGATAAAAGGCTCACGGGGGATTAAACTTGAAATTTTGCTTGATGTTTTATGATGGAATGATTGTTAAATTGTTAAATTGTTAAATTGCTTATTGTTACTATATATATAATGACTACTGAATGACGCGAAGCAAATGACTACTGAATGACGCCCGAAGGGCAAATGACAACAGAATGACTGAAATTATGATTAAAATTTAAAAATTAACATAACATTGAATATTTACAAAGCAATTGGTCTAATGTCAGGAACATCACTTGATGGTGTTGATTTGGCTTATTGTATTTTCATAGAAGAAGTTAATAATTGGGAGTTCCAGATAAATGCATCAAAAACAATAGAATATTCTAATGATTGGAAAAAGAAACTTACCAGCCTTGAGAATTCATCTTCAGAAGATTTTGTTAGGGTGAATGTTGGATATGGTCATTATTTAGGACAGCTAGTCAAAGAATTTATTAATGAAAAAAAAATAGAACCTGATTTAGTTGCTTCGCATGGTCACACTATTTTTCACCAGCCTGAAAATAAATTAAGTGTTCAAATTGGAGATGGACCAGCTATTTCATCTTATTTGAGTTGTCCTCTTGTGTTTGATTTCAGATCCTTAGACGTTGCTTTAGGTGGACAAGGAGCACCTTTAGTTCCTATTGGTGATAAATTACTTTTTAGTCAATATGATTATTGTATAAATATAGGAGGTTTTGTTAATATTTCATTTGAAAAGGAAAATGAAAGATTGGCTTATGACATTTGTCCTGCTAATATTGTTTTAAACGAAATTGCTAGAAAAGAAAGAAAAGACTTTGACGAAAATGGAGAACTCGCAAAAAAGGGAAATATTAATAATGAGTTATTGAATCAACTGAACAGTGTAGAGTATTATTTAAAAATTCATCCCAAATCATTGGGAAAGGAATGGGTCTTGAAAAATTTCAAGCCAATAATGGAAAGTTTTAATATCTCAAACTTTGATAAACTGCGAACTTTAACTGAACATATAGCTATTCAAATTTCAAATTCAATTAATAACGAAAACACATCTGTTTTTATAACAGGTGGTGGAGCCAAGAATAAATTTTTAATAGAACGAATTTCAAATATTTCTAAAGCCAAAATTATTATTCCTGATAAAACAATAATAGATTTCAAGGAAGCTATGGTATTTGCTTTTCTGGGTGTTTTGAGATTAAGAAATCAGATAAACTGTTTAAGTAGTGTGACCGGAGCTTCAAGAGATAGCGTTTGCGGGGTGATTTGTTAGTTTCTGAATTCTATTCATCTATTAGCATTTTGAATTATTTTTTTTATTAGGTGGGAAATTCCAAATAACAATCACCAAATTTAAAAATCAATGTCCATTTCCATTCCTTCACCATTTTCTCCCTGGCGTTTTTCAGATTTATAATTGTTGATTTTATAACTTAATGATAAAGTAATAACTCTTGGTTCCCGACCAAAGTTTGTGTGTGTGTATAAAAATGCTTCTTGAGTAATGAAATCATGCGACATTGTACCAAAAATATCTCTGACATTTAACGAAACAGATGCACGATTTTTCATGAAATCATGACGTAATGCAGCATTGAATCCATACATTTCTTTTATTGTTCCTTGTGAGGTTACTGATGGTCCACTATAAAAACCGGTTAATTGAAGTTTTGTGTTTTTCTTTATCAGGAAAGTTGTATTCAATCTGAAATCGTAATTGTAACTTTCTTTATCAGCTCCATCCTCAATAATATCACCTTCAAGTCGATATTTAAAGAAATTGCCTGATGCGTTAATTCTTAGCCATTTGTAAAACTCCATATTAGACATTAGCTCAAATCCTAATGAATGGTCGTTGTTTAGATTAGTAAAAGTGTGAAGAACAATACCATCACTTTGCAAAGTTCGGATTCTGGTAATTTTATTTTTAACTTTTCTATAATAGCCTTCCACTGAAATAAATGATTTCGTAAATTTCTTTTGATAAGCAATTTCATAGGAATCAATATATTCAGGTTCAAGTTCCGGGTTTCCCCTTCTAATATTGTAAGCATTCATATAGCTGGTAAAAGGGTCTAAAAACCATCCCCTGGGTCTTTCAATCTTTTTAGTATAGCTTGCCATCACCTGGTTAGTTTTGTTCAGTTGTTTCGAGAAATGAATAGTCGGAAAATAATCGAGCCTGTTTATTTTATATGTATCTGTGGCATCTTTATGACTTATTTCTCTATCGGTGTATTCACCTCTTAATCCAAATTGATAATCAATATTGAATTTTTTCCCTAAGTAAAGAGCATATGCTGAATGAATATTAAGGTCAAAATTCATATTGCTATTATATAGTGGATTATTTGCCCAGATATTATTTGTAGTATCATATTCATTAAAAAGATAATCTTCAAAATCCCCTTCAATTCGGCTTTGTAAACCAGCTTCAAAGCGACTTTCCCTTTTTAATGGTTTTACATAATCGAGTTTCAATCTAAGGTTATCAGATTTTTCACTTTCTGTTGTTGTGATATTCGATATAAATTCATCAGTTTTTACCCAGCTTGCATTAGAAATAACTTCATCCTGCTTTTCAACAGATTCACCTTCACTCGATGAATAGCTAATCATTCCGGTAAGTTCTTGTCCTTTATTATCTATTTTGTGTTGGTAATTTAAATTTAGTTTATAATAATTACTTTCTCTTAAGGGGTCATTTGAACTTACAGTATATATCTCAGTAGTAGCGGGCAAAGTAGAATATAAGCTTCTAGCAGTGTGTTTTCTTTGATGTTGATGGTAACCAAAGTTTCCTTCTAGGCTTATGACATTTTTATCATTTAGGAAATAATCAGCTCCTAGTTTTATAGAATATCCTTTTCGCTTCATATCTCTATCCATATCTATATTAGAAATATTTAAAGTATCGTTAATAGTTCTTATCATATCAGTTAAGCCGTCTCCATAACTGGTTCTATCGCTATAATCAATACCGGTGTAAAGATTTATTTTTTTATTCCTGTAACTAACAATAATATCACCTTTGTATTTGTCACCAGTACCGGCAGAAAGGTTTACCATACCAGAAAAACCTCTTAATTTGTTTTTTTTAAGAACAATATTAATTATTCCTCCCATTCCTTCAGGATCGTATTTTGCTGAAGGATTTGTTATTATTTCAATATTCTCTAT
>JAIPBB010000054.1 GCA_021739805.1 Saprospiraceae bacterium
GTCAAATATTGTACGCAGTTCAATTGGGGTAAAAGGTATATTGTGTTTTATATTTAAATTTTGTTCGATTGGTATTATCCAGATACGGAAAGTTCTTGGAGTGACCTTATATTTTGCAGCTAATGAAGTAAGTGTTTCCGGCATATTAAATTTATTAAATCTATCTGTTGTTTTTGGTATGGAATCTACTTTCATTTTTGCTTTGTTTTATTCAGCAATACAATATAAATTATTATGCTGATTATTTATTCTGTAAAGATAAATGAAAACTAATTATTCCGCAACACCCCGATTGTAGCGTATTGCAGATGATTCACACTTCATGCCTAACATTGCATAATATTGCTTTATATTGCATCGTATTGCTTTACATTGCCGAATATAACTATGGAGTTATTAACAAAATATTTGTGTTTTGTTGATAAGTATTATGTGAAAGGTTAATTTTTATTTCAAATATGATGCTAATACAGTCATATTTCTTAAAAATTCCTGTCCATTTTCTACTATTATTTTGAAAATCCGAGAAATTCTTTAATGATTATTGAACTAAATATAAAAGGGATATAGAAAAACGATTATTTAAGATTATTCCATTTAAGCATTTGTTCTTTCTTATCAGAAGCTATGATTTTTGCATAAATCTCTGTTACTTTTACTGAGCTATGTCCTAATAAATCTTTTACATATTCAATAGGAATTCCCAAACTTAAACTAATAGTAGCAAATGTATGTCTGGAAGTATGGAAAGTAAGATTCTTCTTTATTCCTGTATGATCAGCAGCTACTTTCAAATAATCATTAATTTTCTGATTACTTATAAGTTTCGGAAATACCAAATTACTCCGCACTTCTTGATTGTCATCAATATAGACCTTAGCAAACTTTGATAAAGGAATCATAATAGGCTTTGAAGTTTTATGTCGAATAATCCGAATCATATCTCCATCTATATCACTAAATTTTAGATTTTTTACATCAATATAGCTTAAGCCGGTATAGCAACTAAAAAGATATGGCTTTAATGCTTTCTTTATTCTCTCAAATTCTGATGAATTATAATAATTCTCAAGTTTTTGTAACTCTTCCTGATTAAGATAGTCTCTTTGCCCCTCTTCATACTTATATTTTAATTTGGAACAAGGTGATTGTTTTATAACATCACGTAAACTAGCATCATTCAAAACAGAACATAGTTTCTTTAAATTAGCAGTTACAGTATTTGTAGCATTTTTTAAATCGTTAGATAAATGAGTTTGAAAATCGTTTAACATTTTAAAGTCAATATCATTAATCATAAGATTATCATAATTCGCACCAACGAACTGCTTAAACTTTCTTTCAACACTTAAATAATGTCGATGAGTTCCACTTCCAAAATTCTTTCTAACTAAGTAATCTTTAAAATAAAGATTAAAGTACTCCTTATTTTCAAAGAATAATTCTTCAAACAATTGAAAAGAGAATGTTGTTTCTGAAGTCTCAATATCAAATATCACTTTTTCAGCTTTATCAATAAAATTCTTTATAGCATGATTAATTTGCAAATGATTAGTGTGAGACTTTTTAACTAAGCCTTTTTTTGATTCAAAATCTTTTGCTTTTATATAATGACCTAGTGGATATCTTCCGACTTTCCTATTATTTGTTATTCTCATTAAAATAGTTCTTAAACCATCTTGTTTTTCGTAGCTGTGTAAAATCGCCTTAATAGATGTCATTTGATATATAATTTTGTGTAACAATAATCCTTCAAATTCTAAAATATTTATAAATCTGCTCTACATCCATTGATAATCAGCAAATGCAGTTTGTAAAATTGTGCAACATTTAATTCACCATTTCATATAGGCAGATTTCGATATATTAAGTTTGATATTTTAAATTAAAATAATTGTAATATTTTCACCATAAAACAAAATAAACTTTGATCAACATTGAAACTTTATAAGTCATTTTGTGCAACATTTGCATTTTTCGTGCAACTATTGTGCAACAAATATACGATAATCTATATTGATTTCACAAGATATTGTTTTAATAAAATTTCAACATGTCTCTAAAAGACTTGATATAATTAAAAAAGCCCGCGATAACGGGCTGAAATGTTTTTTTCGATATTTCATTATGGTGATCCAGACAGGATTCGAACCTGTGACCCGCAGCTTAGAAGGCTGCTGCTCTATCCAGCTGAGCTACTGGACCATACAAAGTTTTTCAAAGATATAAAAAACTTCTATTTACAAAAAATGGAGCTAAACTCCATTTTGTCGGGGTGGCAGGATTCGAACCTGCGACCTCCTGCTCCCAAAGCAGGCGCGCTAACCGGACTACGCTACACCCCGTGGTGTTAAATAAATAATGAACATCGAACCATGCGGAGTAAAGGAGAACTGATTAATTCTCGTAATATCTTTAAATCGTTATTTAGGCATTATTTACAAATGCGTGAACATGATTTTGACATGATTAAAAAGAACACTTTTTCTACTTCAAATGTGCCTAAATGCACTAAAATTATTCCGGTGCAAAAATAGTAAAATTTTAACATGAAAAACAATTTGATTCTTTTTTTTAATCTTTTTGATAAATTCTATAAATATTTATTAATCCTTTCTAAGTGATTTGTAAGAAACTAGTAATCTTAATCTGTTAAAACCTTGAAATATAGTAACAAAGAAATTTAAAACAAATTATATTTATTTATATAATCATTTTACTTTCGTACACTTTATGAATTTATATATTTATTATTTTAATGAAGAAAAGCCATAATAATTGTATTGATGTTATTATTTTCAAAAACATCCTAAAAACGAAAGAATATATTGACAATGATAAAAGCAGCTCAGAAAGAACTATGAACATTATAAGCCTGAAATTTATGAGTTTATAAAATATCTTATATGTTTAAAATAAAATTCTGATAGTAATATTCATATTATGAATTAATAATAATGGATATCTCAAAAAACACCTATTGTTAACATATATTAATTAAAAAAAAATCAAAAGTTAACCCATAATAAAAACAAATCAGCTTTTTAGGGTGTAATTAAACAAATCGGCACGAATTATTATACAAAATAATGGTACTCGAACATTGCATGGAGTAATTTATACAAAATTTATTTATTTTCAAAAGGCTGTAATCCAAGTGATAAAGCTTATTATGAGTAATAAAATCCCATTTATAAACAAATTTGTTGTAATGACAATATTAATGAAATAGCTTTACTTAACGATTCTATTAATGCAATTTTCCTTTCAGCCCACCAAAATAAAATTTAGCCCCAATATTTTTAATAAATCCAAAATACACTTCAAGATAATCAGCTGAAATTACAATTAACACAAAATAAAAAGCGGGTAATTGAATTTTATAATCAAATTTGCCGAATATCATTACAATTGTAAAGAGTATTAAAAGCGACTCTATAATAATAATAATCTTTGTCAATCCATCGTACCAATCCTTTTTGAAATAATATATATATCGAAATAAGGCAAATGTCAAAAAAACTATTATCAATCCAATAATATGTCCAATCCATGCTGGTAACTTATTTATGTAGTTTCCTTGCAATATCATTCCGATGGTGTTTGCATGTATAACCACACCATACATATCAGGATTTGTTTTTCCAATATACTTAGGGTTAAGTGGTGTGAAAAATTTATCTTCACCTCCTTTATCATCAAGATTTCTACCTAAAAATCCCATTAAAACTATCTTGTCTCGGAAAATAGTGCCATCCAGGCTATCATTAAAAATATCTTTAATGTCAATAACTTTATATCTTGGTTTTTTATCGTAATAAGCAATGTTCCCGAAGTAATTTATGTATTCGAAAGTGCTATTTCTTTTTTTGAGTTTGATCAAAGATTCTGGAGAATATAACTCACATATTTTAACAGCAAATGACTCAATATTTTTGTTTTCTAGAGAGTCTTTAGCAAATGGTAAAAAAATGCGACATACTTTCATGTAGTTTTCTGTTTCATTATCACCTTCTTGGTTTGTTTTTAAATTTGTAAAACCAGGGTAGCCGTATTGAGCAAACTTTGGATGGCAAGTCTCCAAAAATTCAAACGAATTTGAGTCTGCATGATAGTTTATACCTTTTCCATAAAGGACTAAATTCTTAGTTTTAGATAAGGCATCCATTAACATGCTGTCTTGAAAAGCATCTTTTTCATCTTCGAACTTAACATCAATCCCCACTACTTTTGGAGAGTATTGATTAATGATATTAAGCTCTGTTGCTATTCCGCCTCTGTCAAGAAAACCGATATTTACAATTACAATGTTAGTATCAGTTTGTGGTTCACCTTTTACAACCTGCCTGTATTCATCATTTTTGTCAAATTGCGAATAAATAATATCTGTAAATTCAACATCAGCAAAAGCATCGGATAAAGGATCAAGAAAATCGATATGAACAAATTTTATAACGAAAAAAAATAAAATAAAAATTATAATAATGGATAGAAAGTTATCATAATGTAAAATTCTACTTTTGAATATTTTCTTTAAAAATTTCCGCATAGTATTATTTGATAATTTATGTTAAAAGCTTTGTTATTTTCAGAGTTGAAAGTTACAATAATAATGATTTGCCAATAATAATTTCCTGAAAATTATTTTTTTGATTAATTATACTTAAAACAAACACATTTCCCCAACCGTTAACTTATTAAATTCCACCTTAAACTGGTTTTTGTTTGTTTTGGTTAAATAGCTTTTGTAATATGCTCCTTATTATAGTATCTTTGTGTTTAAATTTTAATATTTCACTCATGAAAAAAATCTACCTTACTTTCTTACTAATACTTTTTGTTTCCATAAGTATTAAAGCTGAAAATCTTCAGGCTTACCTTTCATATTCCACCTTTGTTTCTACGGCTGACGGCCCCTATATTGAAACTTATTTAACTGTGATGGGAAGTAGTGTTCAATTAATAAAAAACTCTAATAATAAATTTCAAGGTACAATTGAAGTAACATTAATTTTCAAGAAAAATGATACTGTTGTCGATTTTAAAAAATATAATTTACTAAGTCCTGAAGTTGAAGATACGAGCAATATTAATTTCAGTTTCATCGACCAACAAAGGTTTTCACTGCCAAATGGAACTTACAATTTCGAGATTAAAATTGTTGACATAAACAATAACACTAAACCCTTCGAAAGCATAGAAAGTGTTTATATTTATTTTCCATCTGATAAAATATCAATTTCAGACATAGAACTTATTGAATCATTTAAAAAGTCGTCAGAGCAGAATATTTTAACTAAAAGCGGTTACGACCTTATACCCTATATTTTCAATTATTATCCCGAAAAAATCTCAAAACTCACCTTTTATGCAGAAATTTACAATACTGAAAAAATTATGGGTGAGAAAGAGAAATTCCTAATCACTTACTATATTGAATCCTTTGAAACTGCGAATTATATTGCAGGCTTAAGAAAATACAAAAAGGAAGTATCAGGAAATGTCATTATTGCTTTCAATGAATTTGACTTAACCGACTTGCCATCTGGAAACTACAACCTGGTGATTGAAATCAGAACCAACGAGAATAAACTAATTACAGACGGAAGAATCTTTTTCCAACGAAGCAATCCTAACATTAAAATTGATTATTCGGATATTGCATCAGTTGATGCAGAAAATAGTTTTGCAAGTCGTTATACTGATAAAGACAGTTTAGCAGGAATGATAAGAGCATTGAGTCCAATTTCTACAGAAATGGAAAAGATTTTTGCAGACAACCAAATAAAAAATGGTGATGTCGATATAATGCAAAAATATTTTTTACACTTTTGGACTAATCGTAATGAGCTAAATCCTGAAAAAGCATGGTATGATTATTCTATTGAACTAAAAAAGACTGATAAGGAATTTGGAACCAGTATTAGAAGAGGGTATGAAACTGACCGTGGACGTGTGTATTTACAATATGGCCCACCAAATACTATGACAAAACAACCTAGCGAGCCAAGTGCTTATCCTTACGAAATATGGCATTTTTACAAATTAGGAAATCAAACTAATAAGAAGTTTGTTTTTTATAATCCTGATATGGCAACAAACGATTATGAGTTAATTCATTCGGATGCAGTTGGTGAAATTTACAATTATAATTGGCAGGTGATGATTAATAAGAGAAATACTACAACAAACAGCATTGACGATGAAACTGGCGTGAAACATTGGGGGAATAAATCGGAAGAGTTTTTTAGAAATCCGAGATAAGGAAATTGGTTTGATGTTTCAAGTTGCAGGTTTCAGGTTTCGGGTTTAAGGTTTCGGGTTTCAGGATGCAAGATGCAGGATGCAAGATACAGGATGCAAGATACAGGATATGCAAGATACAGGATGCAAGATACAGGATGCAAGATACAGAATGCAAGATACAGGATTCAAGATACAAGATACAAGATACAAGAAACGAATAACAAGAAACGAGTAACGAGCAACGAGCAACGAGTAACGAGCAACGAGTAACAAGAAACGAGAAACGAGTAACGAGTAACGAGCAACGAGTAACAAGTAACGAGTAACCAGCAACTAGCAATTTCCTGAAATGAATTTTCTTAATGTTTTATTTTTTTGTTATTATCAAAACTTAATACGTAATTTAGCTCACATAATTTTTCAACTATATATTTGAAAGTCGCAGTAGTCATATTAAACTGGAATGGAAGGAAATTTCTTGAAAAATTTCTTCCAGGTGTTATAAAATATAATGCTGCATTTTCTGAGGTAATAATCGCCGACAATGATTCATCTGATGATTCGGTTGAATTCCTGAAAAAGAATTTCCCTACAATAAGAATAATTCAAAACGAAGAAAACGGAGGCTTTGCAAAAGGCTATAATGATGCTTTAAAATATGTTGAAGCAGAGTATTATGTCTTGCTAAATTCAGATATAGAAGTTACTAAAAATTGGATTGAGCCTGTAATTGAGCTAATGGATGCAGATGCAAACATTGCTGTTTGCCAACCAAAATTACTTTCATACGATGAGCAAAATATGTTTGAATATGCAGGAGCTGCAGGAGGTTATCTAAGCAAATATGGATATCCGTTTTGTCGTGGACGATTGTTTCAAACTCTTGAAGAAGATAAGGGTCAGTATGATGATGTCAAGGAAGTTTTTTGGGCAACTGGAGCCTGTATGTTTGTAAGAGCAGAACTTTATCACAAATTTGGTGGCCTTGATGACGATTTCTTTGCTCATATGGAAGAAATTGATTTTTGCTGGAGATTGAAAAATATGGGATATAAAAGCATGTATTGCCCCTACTCTACTGTTTATCATGTTGGTGGAGGAACATTACCAAAACAATCATCAAGAAAAACATATCTTAACTTTAGAAACAACTTTATTCTACTCTATAAAAATCTTCCGTCGAAAAGAATATTTAGAGTATTTTGTGTAAGACTTGTTCTTGATGGAATTGCAGGTTTTAAATTTTTGCTTGAAGGTGGATTTAAAGACTTTTGGGCTGTTCTAAGAGCACACCTTTCATTCTATCGCACTTTAAGTAAAACAAAAGCAAAACGTAAGCTTCTCACACAAAATGAAGTAAGTCAAATCTACAATGGAAGCATAGTTCTGGATTATTTCTTAGGGGGAAAAAAGAAATTTACTGACCTTGATTCAGGGAAATTCTCAGAGTAGATTTCCTGTTATTTGTTTTAAAATTAAACCAAAAAAATATCATTATGAAAACTCTAAAGACCTTATCAATTCTTATGATTGTTATGATGTGTTCATCAATTTATGCTCAAGCTGACCTAAAATCTATTGACGACAAACCATATATTGAAGTAATTGGAACTGTAGAAAAGAAAATTATTCCAGATGAAATCTATATTACAATGACACTTATCGAACGCCAGGAAGGTAAAGATAAAATTACTATTGAAATGCAGGAAAAAGCACTTAAAGACTCACTTAATGTTTTGGGAATTGATTTGGAAAATCTTTATCTGTCAGATGCAATTTCAAATTATTCGAGAGTTAAATGGAGTAAAAAAGATATTATTGCAACAACACAATATATATTAAAAGTCGATAATGCGAAAACTGTAGGTCAGGTTTTTGAAAAACTTGATGAGCTTGAAATAAAAAATGCAAAAATCTCAAAAGTTGACCATTCGAAAATTATTGAATATAAAAAGGAATGCA
Source organism: Saprospiraceae bacterium (assembly GCA_021739805.1). The sequence continues at coordinate 8,209 of JAIPBB010000054.1, forward strand.
GAATTTTTGCGATTAAAGCTGCAAAAGAAAAAGCTGACTATTTACTTGAAGCAATTGGTGAAAAAACCGGAAAGCCTATTAAAATTTATGAAGTCTCTAATAATGTATCAACTTCAGGATTATATAGTAATGCAAATTACATTTCTAATAATTCTTATAGAGAATACAATTCTTCAAGAGAAGATATGACTGAAATTCAATTTAATAAAATCGTAATCACATCTTCGATTTATGTTAAATTTGAGATAAAATAGCTGCTAAAAAACCAAGTAATTTTCTTCAGTAAAAAAATTCAGAGCAAACTCTCCAAAGTAAACTATAAGGGCGAATTCTGAATATCCAAATCAAGAATACAATTCTATATAAAATTAAAACGATTCTGAATTTTGGAAATTTATTTCCTAAAGATTGTTTATATTAAATTAAACCCTATTTTTGAATTCTAAACCTAATAATAATTTGACCATTATCATCAAATAGTAAATGGAGAAAACAAAACATTCAGACCACATTTATTTTGAACACCTTGACGTTGTTAGATTTGTTGCAGCATTTATGATTGTTATTGTTCATTCTTATGAAGCTTGGTGTGGTTGGTTTGGGCAGCTTGGAATTCTAACTGGAGGCACTTATAAAGAGCTTACAAAAAATGGAATATACGTAGATCAGTTCTTAAGAAACATGGGTATTGGTGTGGATATTTTCTTCTTATTAAGCGGTTTTTTAATAACATATATATTGCTTGAAGAAAAGAAACGACATCATAGGGTGCATATAGGGAAATTCCTAATTAGGAGAACATTAAGGATTTGGCCTTTGTACTTTTTTCTAATAATAATAACCCCAATATTGATTTTATGGGTAGATTCCCCGGCTCCGAATTATTTAGCAAATATATTTTTTGTTGGTAATTTTGAAATTATTCAAACCGAACAATGGATTTATCCATATGCACATTTCTGGTCAATTTGTATTGAAGAACATTTTTACCTGGTTTGGCCTTTTATTATTGCATTTGTGCCAAAGAAAAGACTTATTCTTGTGTTTACAATACTAATTCTAACAAGCATTCTCTTTAGAATATATTCCGGAGCAACAATGCAATATCCATATTTCACTGCTTATCTTCATACCTTAAGCAGAATGGATGTACTGGTAATGGGTGCAGTAGGTGCTTATTTTTACTCCGAAAATCCATTTATATTTAATCTAAACAAATCAGTAAGAATAGCATTAATTTTCTTACTTATCTTGGCTTTAAGCTTAGAACCTATCGGACTATGGAATTCTTTGTTTTCAATAGGCTTTAAAAAATTCTTTTATATAGGTATAATTGCGGTTTTACTATTGGATTTTAATTTCAATAATAGTTTTAAGCATTTTTTGCCAAGAAAAAGTATTATACATTACTTTGGAAAAATCTCTTATGGAATCTATATGTACCATAATATTTTACTTTTAGTGATAATAAAAAAAATAATGTGGCACTTCCAAATTCATAATATCTGGGCTTTCTTTCTTATTTCTTTTTCCTTGTGCATAATAATACCAATAATAAGCTACGAATTATTTGAGAAACATATATTAAAATTGAATAGAAAATTCAGGATTATTAAAACTGACAGGTAAAACAGAATATTGCAATTACAATGCAATGAATAACTTATCCAACCAAACTCTCCAAAGCCAAACGATAAGAACGAATTCCAAAGCCGCTAATGCTACCTTTGCAATTGGGAGCTATTAATGAAACTTTTCTGAAATCTTCTCTGGCAAAAATATTTGAGATATGAACTTCAATAACAGGAGTTGTTATTGCTTTTATTGTGTCAGCTATTGCAACAGAAGTATGAGTGTAGCCCCCTGCGTTTAAAATAATTCCATCATAAGAAAAACCAACTTCCTGTAATTTATTAATCAACTCCCCCTCAACATTGCTTTGATAATAATCAATATGAAATCCATGATATTCGGCTTTCAATTGAACTAAAAAGTCTTCAAAACTTATCTCTCCATAAATCTCTTTTTCCCTTATTCCTAAAAGGTTAAGATTTGGTCCGTTGATAATGATTATTTTCATTGCCTGAAACTGAATTGGTATTTTATTGCAAATTTAAACTTATTTTCGTTACTATTTGAAGTTAATGAATGATGTAATGCGATAATGCTATAATGCTATAATGATGTAATGATGTAATGATGTAATGATGTAATAAAAAGCAATTTAACAATCGAAAAGTTCTTTGCCAAAATTTGATAGCCAGGGCTTGACTTAAAACATAGAATTGGCATAAATTCCTAAAATTAATTATTCAAACTCAGACTTGGTGATTCAAGTATTTACTGCTGGAGGCAGATTCGATTACAAACTAGCATTTTTCAATTTTATTGAGTAGTAAATTCAATATCACCTCCTTTAGCTCTTTCATTTTTCACCATTTCTTGTAAGTCTTTCGGTATTGAAGATAAAGGAACAATAAATCCGTCAACCATTACCAAGTCATTAAAGGGATTGCTTTCTGCCATATGTTGAGTTGAAAACTCCGTACTAAAATACCCCATATTTAACAAGTCTTTAATCTGCCTTGCTTTGTTTGAAACAGTCGATTTTTTTGTTCCAAAATATTCACTTATTTCCTCTGCAGTTATATATGGTTCAAATGATTTGTCAAACAAAAAGTTTATCGAACCAATTGCATGAATTATGGCCGCAACCCAAATCTCAATTTTCCCACTTTTAAATGGCACATCTCTTTTTCTACCTAATTTCAATATTAGTTTTTCACAGAGTTGACTATAATCATCATCTAATTTTTGAGTACAAAATACTCCTGTCAATTCTAGTAATTTCTTTTCTTTATTTTTTATTTCTTCATTAGTCATAAGTCCTGTTTTCGATAGGAATCTTTTTTAATTTTACAATATTATCACAAATTCTTGTAAGTGCTGCATGAAAATTATTCATTTTTGGTGGATTTCCGAAAAACATATCATCAAGGTCAATTTTGTCATATTTTTTCATTTCATTAATCAGTTGAATTGATTTTTCAATGAAATCCTTTTCATCTTCGCAATCACTTGATAATAATCCAAATTGCAGCGTTAAGTCATGATTGAACATTTCTGCTTCAATCATTATTGCTCTGTATGTTTCGTCTGATAAATCTCCTGTATCCATTTCTATTGGTGCTTGTTCCTAAAGGCAGTTAATCATTAAATTTCGATTAAAATTAAAGCTATTTGCCGGATTAAAAAATAATTTGAAATTATATTTTAAAAATTTCTCGATTCGAATTTGATTCAAAATTTAATAATAAAAGGCTAATCAACAACTGATTAAGATTTGGAATTTGGTATAGTTTAATAGTTATTTATTGGGTAATTTTTTTTAACTTCATATTAGTTTTTTCTTCCAGAATTTTCACAAAGTTCTTATAACCTTTAAGGTGTTCATGCACATACAGCTTTTCTTTCCCAGATTTCATGCGAATTGATGAAGCTATTGTCGAGAACGAAATTTCCTCAATTTCTGTCCATTTAATCTTTCTTGTTTGCCCCAACCAACTTGTTAATTCAATAATCTCAGTATCGTAAATTACATTGTGTTTAAAGTATAATAAAATAGTATTCCATGCACCAAAGAAAAGAACTATACCAAAGACAGTATATAAAATCTTCCAAAACATATCAATATCAAGAGATGTATTGAAAAACATTGCAAACTCGACACATACTGATGACACGAATAATAAATTTGACAACAATATATAAATCCTGGGCATTCTCATAATTTTTTTTTGCCCCGATGTCTCTGAGCTATTTTTATGCAAATAAAACGTCAGAATTGAAACAATAATAACTGTTAATATTCCGGCGATTCCATACTGTATAATTTTCAAGTTATCCATTCAAACTTCACATTATAATTAAGAATATGACCTATACCACAGTCCTTCTTCCCCCCTAATTCATCATTAAATTTTGACTAAAATTAAAGTTATTTGCCGAATAAAAAAATAATTTGAAATTATATTTTGAAAATTTCACTGTTCGAATTTAATAGACAAGGCTTGTCTGTTTATGAAAGCACGAGACCTGATTCATCATCAAATTCAACACGAAACTTTACTTTAGCTTGAAGAGCTCGGAATATCTTAGTAATTGTTGCAATTGTCGCACTGCTTGTTCCTTTCTCCAACTTTGAAATTTGTGCTTTTTGAACACCAATAAGTTTTCCTAGTTCTTCCTGAGTTAAATGCCTTTGTTTTCGAATTTGTTTAATTTTTTCGCCTAAGATTTCCATATTCAATGCGAATTCATATTCTTCTCTTTCAGGAGTGCCTGATTTACCAAAGTACTTATCTTCTAATTCTTCGATAGTAGTATATTTTTTTGTTGTCATAATAACCTATTTTCAGCTCTGATTTTTATCTTCAAAATATTTTCTTTTCAATCTTTCTGCTTTCTGAATATCTCCTGATGGTGTCTTGTTTGTTTTCTTTTCAATTCCATGCGTACCTACAATAAGTGTTTCCGTTTCTTCTTCTGTATCCCAAAAAGCAAAAAGCCTGTAAAATTTATTGCTTTCATTAAAACGAAATTCGAATAATCCTTTGCTCCCTTTTTATTTAGTGAACCATTGTCCCATAATTTGTTCTCTGACTTTCCTTATCGCAGTAAAAAGCTTTTGTTTTGACTTTTTATCCAGTTTATCCACAAATTCTTCTGCCTGTGTAAGAAAAATCACTTTAATAGGTTTATCAAATTCCATTAGTATGAAAGAATAAATATCATAAAAGTTTCTAAAAATAGAAACAATAATTCCGATTTCCAAATAATTTGTGATTTTTTTTTAGATTAGGGATAACGTCAGTACGTCTAAAAATCCCCGCTCACAATTAATTTTGACTAAAATTAAAGCTATTTGCCGAATAAAAAAATAATTTGAAATTATATTTTGATTATATCATTATAACAAAGCTCCTATATCAAGTCTGATTGCCAATTGATTGAAACTTCCAATTATCATAATGACCAAAAGTTACGACTAAAAGTTATTAGGATAACGATAACTTCTCTCTTTATCTTGTTAACTAACGAAAATCCCTCTATAAACACCAACCATTATTAAATTTCGACTAAAATTAAAGCAGTTTGCCAGATTAAAAAAATAATTTACAACCTTCTTGCAGCAGGCATTTTTAACTATTTAGCGTGTCTCCCCCAGATACATTGCTCGCAAGCTCGCAATACATAAGAATGACAAGTTTTTTCTCCAAATAGCTATCGGGATTGTTGATTCACTGCCATTAGTGGCATTATCAATGGAATTCTTTTATTTTCTTTAACCCCCTATAATCCCCCTTAAATAAGTGGGATAGTTTCCTACGAAATTTCATAGTCTGAATTTCAATTAACTCTTTGGCATTTAAAATATGCTCCCATTTCCGGGTGTTTCAACTCGGGATGACTAAATGGATTAACAACTGAATAACTGAACAATAGAACAATAGAACAATAGAACAATTGAACAATAGAACAATAGAACAATTGAACAATGTAACATTCAAGCAACCAAATTTCCAATTTCTAATTTCTAATATCTATGTACTAATATCGAACAATTCAACAATCAACACCAGGATTTCATCAAATAAAACTTGCCACCTCTTAAACAATTACTAACTTTGCCATGAATTACAAATAGGGGTGCCCCAAACAATCGGGCTGAGATTATACTCATTGAACCTGCTCCGGGTAATGCCGGCGAAGGGAAATTAGGGTAAACTAAATTAAAGGATGATTTTCACTCCTGTTATTGTCCAAAGTTTAAACTAAAAAAATTAAAAAATGTTTAAAAAATTAATTACAATGGTGATTCTGCCACTATTGATACCGCTTTTTTCTATGGGGCAGTATCAGTTATCGGGCAAGATTACCGACAAAGAAACAAACGAAGCTCTTGCCTGTGCTCACATTATTGTTGAGAATAGTTTTATTAAAACAACCTCAGCAAAAAACGGAGAATTCCTTCTTAAAAACCTAAAAGGTAAACTCAAAATCAAAGTAAGCTACATAGGATTTAAAAATCAAATTCAAGAAATTGAAATCACAAAAAACACAGTTTTGAATTTTGAACTCGAAAGAAGTACAATTTTAGAGGATGAAGTTATTATTACTGCAACTCGTGCCGGAGAAAAAACTCCAACTGCTTTTACTAATATTAGCAAAAAAGAAATTCAGGATATCAATCTTGGACAAGATATTCCTATGCTTTTAGATGCTACTCCTTCAGTAATTACAACATCTGATGCAGGTGCAGGAATTGGTTATACCGGAATCAGAATCCGTGGTACTGATATGACAAGAATAAATATTACTGTAAATGGAATTCCTATAAACGATGCAGAATCACATGGAGTTTTCTGGGTAAATATGCCTGATTTTGCTTCATCTGTTGACGATATTCAAATTCAGCGTGGAGTTGGAACTTCAACTAATGGTGCAGCTGCTTTTGGTGCAAGTATTAATATGCAGACTCTAAAACTAAACGCAAAACCTTATACAGAAATCAGTAATTCCTATGGCTCATTTAACACATTAAAACATACAGTTTCTGTTGGAACCGGCTTATTAGACGGTAAATGGTCTATTGATGGAAGACTTTCAAAACTTTCAACCGATGGCTATATTGACAGAGCATTTTCTGACCTTAAATCATTTTATATTTCTGGAGCTTATTATGGTAAGAAAAGCATGCTGAAATTAAATATTTTTTCAGGTAAAGAGCACACTTACCAGGCTTGGAATGGAGTTCCGAAAGATTCACTTAAAACAAACAGAACCTATAATTCATACACTTACGAAAACGAAACTGATAACTATCAACAAGACCATTATCAATTGCATTATTCTTACCAGCTTAATAGATTTATAAACTTTAATTCTGCTTTGCATTTAACAAAAGGGCTTGGCTATTACGAACAATTTAAAGATGGAAGAAGCTTTGCTGATTACAAATTAAACGATGTGATTATTGGTGGTGACACAATTACCGAAACTGACCTGATTCAGCAAAAATGGCTGGATAATAATTTTTATGGAATCACATATTCTGTGAATTATAATAAAAATAAAGTAAGAGCATCATTAGGCGGAGCATGGAATAAATATGATGGAGAGCATTTCGGCAAAATTATTTGGGCACAAAATGCTAATAATAGCGAAATAAATCATCAATGGTATTTTAATAATGGTCTAAAAACCGACTTTAATGTTTTTGCAAAAGTAAATTACCAAATAATTGAAAAACTCAGTTTATATGGAGACCTTCAATTCAGGCAAATAGACTATAATATCAAAGGCGACCATGATGATTTAAGAGATTTAACACAGAATCACACTTATAGTTTTATTAACCCTAAAGTGGGTGCTTTTTATGAATTAAATGAAAAACATCAATCTTATTTTTCCTTTGCTATTGGAAATCGCGAACCTTCAAGAAATAGTTTTAAGGATGCTGACCCAAATAAAATGCCAACGGCTGAAACCCTTTATGATTATGAGCTTGGATATAATTTTAACCTTCCAAAATTTATTCTTAACTGCAATATTTATTATATGGATTATAAAGACCAATTGGTGCTTACAGGAAAAATAAATAGTGTTGGAGACCCTATTATGACAAATGTTACCGAAAGTTTCAGAAGTGGAATTGAAATTTCAACTGCCTGGCAAATTACTGATAAACTTAGGTGGAATATAAATGCAACATATAGTGAAAATAAAATAAAACAATTCACTGAATTTGTTGATAATTGGGACACATGGGGTCAGGATTCGATGGAGCTTGGCAAAACAGATATTGCGTTTTCTCCAAAAATTATCGCAAACAGCCAATTGACTTATGAGCTAATTGAAAATTTCAACATTAGCTTTGTCACTAAATATGTTGATGAACAATTCATCGACAATACATCAAGCAGTGATAGAAAACTTGATTCATATATCGTTAATAATCTCCGATTTAACTATTCATTTAAAACCAAACTTTTTAAAGAAGTTGGATTAAACCTAATGCTTAATAATATTTTCAACGAAGAATATGAAAGCAATGCATGGGTTTACAGATACACCACAGGCGGACAGGAATATGCAATGGATGGATATTTCCCACAAGCAGGGATTAATTTTCTTTTTGCTTTGAATTTGAAATTGTAAAAAATGTTGCGGGTTACGGGTTTCTGGTTTCATTTCGACTCCGCTCAATGACCACAGTACGAACATTGAGCGGAGTCGAAATACAGGTTTCAAGTTTCAGGTTTCAAGTTTCAGCATCACACAACACGGAACTCGTAACTTGCAAACGCAACAAAACAATTTTAAGAATACTTACTGTTTGCTTAATTTCTTACTTTTGCATCGACTTTAATAAAAGAATGGCAAACAAGATAAACATAAAAAACAAAAAAGCTGCCTACGCTTACTTCCTAACGGATGAATTCACAGCAGGCATACAACTTACCGGCACCGAAATTAAATCAATCAGGGCAGGCAAGGTTTCAATTGCCGAAGCTTATTGCACTTTTATCAAAGATGAATTGTTTATCAGAAGTATGCATATTTCAGAATACACCGAAGGTTCCTACAATAATCACGACCCCAAACGCGACAGAAAACTCTTACTAACAAAAAAAGAGCTTAAAAAGATAGCTACCAAAACAGTTGAAAAAGGCTTAACTATAGTTCCTTTAAGACTTTATATAAGTGAAAATGGCTTTGCCAAAATTGAAATAGCCATTGGACGTGGAAAAAAATATTTTGACAAACGCGACACCATTAAATCCAAGGATATTCAAAGGGATATGGATAGAGGGGAGAGGTATTAGGAATAAAACCTATTAACTATTTCATATCAAATTTAAGATTAGCTGGCTTATTTAAATATCAAGATTTGACAATAATTTTATATTCCATTATAAAAATATCGGTTTAAATGTTTATCCTTACCTTTGCAATTAAACTTAAAAGAATGGAAGAAAGAGTAGTTTTAGTTGACAAGGATGATAAGGTGATTGGAAGTATGGAGAAAATGGAAGCTCATATTAAAGCTGAATTGCATAGAGCATTTTCAATTTTCATTTTTAACTCCAAAGGTGAAATGATGATTCATCAAAGAGCTTTAAGCAAATATCATTCTCCCGGATTATGGACTAACGCTTGCTGCTCTCACCCAAGAATGGAAGAAAGCTATGCTGATGCTGCTCATCGCAGATTAGTTGAAGAATTGGGTTTTGATTGTGAATTAAAAGAAGTTTTTGTTTTCACTTATAAAGCTGATGTTGGGCAAGGGTTAACCGAACACGAAATCGACCATGTTTTTGTTGGGGTTTATAATGAAGAACCAAATATCAATAAAGACGAAGTTGAAGATTGGAAATTCGTTGACCCTGTTAAATTATATAATGACATGAAAGCAAATCCTGACAATTATACTAAGTGGTTTCATATTGCTTATGAGAAACTGATGGAATATAGTTTTGAGAACTTATAAGTACCTGGAGTACTTAAAGTTTGGAGTGCCTAGAGTTAAAAAGAAAAATGAACCATATAAGACATAAAAGGAAATATAAAAAAAACTTAAATGAACTTATAATCCTTATATGGTTAAAAAAACTGAAACCTGCATTTCGACTCCGCTCAATGTTCATACAGCGGTCATTGAGCGGAGTCGAAATGAAACCCGTAACCCGAAACCAAAAAAAACATGAAACCCGCTAAAATCAACAGCTTAATCAATTTCCGCCAAAACCTTCACCAACACCCTGAATTATCAGGCTGTGAAAAGGCAACTGCACAAAAAGTAAAAGATTTTATTTTGGATTTTAATCCTGATGAAATTATTGAAAATTTGGGTGGACATGGAATTGCTTTTATTTATAAAGGCAAGACAGAAGGTAAAACAATAATGTTTCGTTGTGAGCTTGATGCCATTCAGGTTGCAGAGGAAAGCATGGTTTCATATAAATCTATCAACCATGGAGTTTCTCACACTTGTGGTCATGATGGACATATGACTATTATGGCAGGAGTTGCCAAACATCTTTTTGAAAATAAGTTAGAAAAAGGAAGAGTAATTTTATTATTTCAACCGGCTGAAGAAAACGGTTCAGGAGCAAAAGAAGTATTTGAAGACCCTAAATTTAAAGAGATAGAACCTGACTATATTTTTGCTTTGCATAATCTTCCGGGTTTTGAAAAAAATCAAATAATTATCAAAGAACAGGAATTTGCATCTTCTTCAATAGGAATGAAAGTAATTCTTAAAGGCAAATCATCGCATGCAGCCGAACCTGAAAATGGAATAAGCCCAACATTCGCTTTAGCATTGATAATTTATGAACTAAAGCATTTTAGTAAAGAGTTTGATTTCTTTTCGCTGATAACCATTATTTATGCACATTTGGGAGAAAAGAAATTTGGGGTAAACCCATCGGAGCTTGAGTTAGGAGCAACTTTCAGAGCATATAATAATGATAACCTGGATGAATTATGCTTTCTGGCATCTGAGTCAATAAAAGAAATTGCAGTAGCCGAAAACCTAAGTTGTGATATTTCATGGCATGAAGAATTTCCAGACACTATTAATAATTCATATTGTGTTGATATTATAAAGAAAGCTACTAAAGAAAATAACTTTATCGTAAATACTCTAACTAAGCCATTCAGATGGTCGGAAGATTTTGGAATTTTTACTCAAAACTATCCTGGAGCCATGTTTGGGCTAGGCTCTGGAACCAATCATCCTCAACTTCATAACCCTGATTATGATTTTCCTGATGAAATTATTGAAACCGGTATTGAGATGTTTGTCTCTATTGTTAGATTGTTAGACTGTTAGACTGTTAGACTGTTGGATATTAGTACATAGATGTTAGTACATAGAAATTAGAAGTCAGAAATTTAGTTGTTCAATTGTTATATTGTTCAATTGTTTACCCTGTGAAGCGAAGCAAATCCGTATGGATGGAATGTGGAACGAAGTGTAACTACTCCAACAGGGTTACATTGTTTTTCCATTATTACATTGTCGCATTATAGCATTGTCACATTATAGCATTATCGCATTATCGCATTACATCATTATCGCATTACATCATTTTAACATTTTTTTCTCCAAAAACAGGCAACTATTTTGCCTGGTTCTTGTCTAATATTGTGTAAAAGCTAAATGGTAACTGACAAAAAAATTATATCGGGTTGTGCTGAAGGCGACAGGGTTGCTCAAAGGGCATTGTATGACAAATATGCTCCAACAATGTATGCAATCTGTTTACGCTATAGTAAGGACAGATATGAAGCTGAAGATATACTTCATGATGCTTTTATGAAAGTTTACTTGAACATGAAAGACTTTAGGAATGAAGGTTCTTTTGAAGGATGGATAAAAAGGATAGTTATCAACACCGCTTTAAACCACAAACAAAAAACAAAAAACAACAGTTATCTCCAGAATTATGACAACATTAGGGAAACAGAAATCCTTGACGACTTCGATGAAGACGAAGACAATGAAATTGATATTGAATTTACAGAGGACGAACTAGTAAACGCTATCCAGGAATTGCCATGCGGGTATAGAAC
>JAIPBB010000055.1 GCA_021739805.1 Saprospiraceae bacterium
CGTATTTTGCTGAAGGATTTGTTATTATTTCAATATTCTCTATTGTACTTGCCGGAATTTGTTCCAGAGCATCTGCTCCGCTTAAAACACTTGGCCTTCCATCAATAAGAACTTTGAAATTAGAGCTACCCCTTAAACTAACATTTCCATCAATATCAACTTGAACAGAAGGAACATTTTCTAAAACTTCAACAGCAGTTCCACTAGCTGAAACAAGGTCTTTGTCAACATTAACAACTTTTTTGTCGATTTTATATTCTACATAAACTTTTTCTGCAACAATTTCGACACCCGATAATTGTTTGTTTGCTTGATCAAGTTTGATAGTTCCTAAATCAATAGATTTTTCTTTTGGATTAATTTTAATATCATTAATTATTGTTTTCTCGTAGCCAATAAAATCGACCGAAAGATAAAATCGACCAAATGGAAGTTCAGATAATCTGAATTTTCCGTCTGCATCTGAAATAGTTCCGGTTACCATTGATGAATCACGAACAGAGAACAATACAATATTGGCATATTCAACAGCTTTATTTATTTGTTTGTCAAACACAATTCCTGAAATAACTCCTTCTTTAGGCATATTTTTGGGGTCGAAACCTTGTCTTCCACCTTGACCTCCTTGAGAGTAAGAAAGCAAGAAGCTAAAGCATAAAATTGAAATAAAAATAAAAATCTTCTTCATTATGAGTTTTTAATTGGGGTGCAAAAATAAATAAAATAAACAGGACATTAATCGAATTTCTAATGCCCTGTTTAAAGGAATATAATCATACAGGTTATTTGAATATTATTTTTTATCATTGTATGGACAATCTCCATGGAATCTACCATAGCCTTTTCCCTGGAAATTACCTTCTCCGCAACCAAAACCATGACCTCTACCTTGTCCGTGACCAAAACCTTGACCTTTACCAAATCTTGCTGGTCTGGTATCAAATATCAACCTTTGTTCTTCAGTTAATAGATTTCTGATTTCCTGTTGATGGGCAGCTTTAAGTTTCATCATTTTAGCTTTTACCACAGTTATTTCATCAATAGTTGTATTAACAGCATTCATGTCAACTTTTTCTTTTGTTGTCAGGGTTTTGAGATGTGCTTGTTTTTCTGTTATTTCGTTTTTAAGCGGTAATATAGCCTTCATTTGCTTTAGACGAAGTTCTTTGATTTTTTTCTGTTGCTCTTCTGTTAAATCAGGCAGATTCATGCAGTGCTGGCCATTGCCTTTTTGGGCTGTGTTAAATTTTGGTCCGTTTCCATCACATTTTCCTTTTCCTTGTTGTGCGAATGTTAAATTGCTAAGTCCTAGTGTTAGCATTATTGCAAGTGTTATTGCAATAAAAGTTGATTTTGCATTTTTTGTTTTCATTTTCTATAATTTAAATTATTATTTAGTTCTATGATTTCTTCTTTTTGATTGTCTTTGTGCTTTACATTGTTGATGATGATTTTTATTATGAAACATTATATCTTTATAAAATTCATTTAAATTTTCGATTTGCTCACCTTGACAAATCTTTCTCAAATCTTTATAATGTTTAATATTATTAGTGTAAAGTTCGACATGGAGTTTCCCAATGTCTTCCAACATTGAATTGACTATTAATGAATCAGGATTTTCTTTTGTTATTTCATCATATAAAATATTGTGTTTTTCAATAATTATATCTCGTGTTTTCTTTGATTTTTCCATATGAGTTTTTCTCATTTTATCGAACTGAGACAATTGTTCATCAGTTAAATTTAGTTCTTCTTGAATAAAGCATCTTGGGTTAGTTCGGTTTTCATTTCTGTATTCATCTCTGTATCTTTCCATTTTTTGATGATGGGAGTAAAAGGTGATTATTGCAGAAATATTAAAAACCAGCAATATTATAAATGCCCAGAGAAAAATGTTCTTTTTAGTGAAATAGCTCATGATTATTCGTTTGTTTCGGTTGAGTAAAATGTATTATAACTATCAATATCAAAATATGCGAGGTCAAATTCTTCGGAATAGGCAGTAACCTTTTCACTTCTGCTTTCTTCAGAGTTTGTAGTCAGATTGTTTATTGATGAATTGTTGCCAAGATAAATTCCTATATTAATAGATATTAGTAATAAAAGACCGGCGAAGATGGGTTGTAAAACTTTTTTATAATTAAAGTTTGATTTTTCTTCGTCAGGGTTATTAATTCTTTGTTCTAATCGAGTAAAGAAATATGGATTTGTTTCTATTTGTTTTTCTGTTTCAACAACTGATAATGTTGCTTTAAGTTCATTATAAATTTTATCGCAGCTCTTGCACTCATTCAAGTGAGCACGAAGTTCAATCTCTCTTTCTGATGAAAGTTCTTTTTCGATAAGAAAGATTAAGTTTTTATTTGCTTCTTTACAGTTCATTTTTTTTGCGATTTATTTCTTAGACATTATTTCTTTTTAAAACTTGCGGTTTACTATAAAATTATTTGTCATTCAGTTGTCATTTGCCCTTCGGGCGTCATTCAGTTGTCATTTGCTTCGCGTCATTCTTTGTCATTTGCCCTTCGGGCGTCATTATTTGTCATTTGTGCTTTGCACGTCATTCGCTTCGCTGTCATTAGGTTGTCATCCATACGGACAAGTTTTGCTTCGCGTCATTCAGTTGTCATTCGGTTGTTATAGAAAGTCTTCTGACTTCCCGACTTCTGACTTCCGTCTTCCGACTTCAAACATCATCTATAATAATTCACCAATTTCTTCTGCAAATTCATTTTTGCTCTGTGCATTAATGCTTCTACCGAAGAGAGTGAAATATTCATAACTTCTGCTATTTCTTTATATGATAAATCATCATACTTATTTAATGTGAAAGCTATTCTTTGATTTTTTGCGAGTGAATTTATTGCATTATGCAAAATTTCTGCTCGTTCATTGTTTTCAATATTTTGGTCAGCCTGGGAACTTTTTGAATCTGAAATTTCATATTTCTCATTTTTATCATTACCAAAAAAACTATCCAGACTTTTTAGCATAGTATTTTTTTTGTTTTTCCTTAAATGGTTAAGCGATTTATTAACTGCAATTCTGTAAAGCCAGGTTGAAAATTTTGAGTCGCTACGAAACTTTGTAATTGATTGGTAAATTTCAACAAACACATCCTGGGCAATGTCTTCAGCATCTTCCAGATTATGAACGAAACTATTACAGGTCGAAATCACCTTATCCTGATAACTCTCAACAAGCTCACGAAATGCCTGCTGATTGCCTTCAATAATTTTTGCTATGATTGTTTTTTCGTCCATTAATGAAATTTCAATACTAAGACACAATTTAACATTAAAACTTGTGCAGTGATTTAATTTTTAAAGATAAGCAAAGATAGTAATATTATAAGTGCCTGGAGTTTGGAGTGCCTAGAGTTTGGAGTGTGGAGTTTGGAGTGCCTGGAGTACTTGGAGTATTTATAGAAAACCTGATATTTTGTGTTGTTAAATATGCAAAACCCGTAAAAAACTCTTTTGTTGCTTGGTTTAATTAAATAATTAATTTTGCATTTTTTAATTTTAAATATTGCACATGAGAATTTTAGTTTTTTCTTTTATAATATTATCCACAATTTATTCCAACGCACAAGTTGTTCAAATAGCAGATCTTGAAAACAAGAATGATACAATGTACTTGACAGGAGATAGTTCTCCATATTCAGGAATGGCAATTATGAAATATCCCGAAGGCAATTTAATGCTTGAAGTTGAATACAAAAATGGTTTGATTGACGGAATGGAAACTAATTGGTACGAGAATGGTCAATTAAAGAGCAGGGCAGAATACAAACAAGGTAAATATGATGGGAAATTAGAGCATTATTATCCAAACGGTCAAATGAAAAGTATGGAAACCTACAAATCTGATTATAAAAATGGATCAGCAATTCATTGGTTTTCTAACGGACATTTAGAATCCCAGGGAAATTATAGTGATTGTCGTGAAATAGGTAAATGGATCTATTATTATGAAAATGGTGTTAAAAAATCAGAAGGAAATTATTATAATGCCGAAAAAGTTTTCAAATGGACCTACTATAATGAAAGGGGAGAAATTGAAAAAGTTATTGACCACGGACAACATCAGCAAGAAGTAAGAAATAAGCTTAAGATTTAATTAATCTCTTACTATTCAACAACTATCTCATCAGCAAATAACCAGGCTTCACCACCTGCTCCTTCATGCCAATCAGGGAATATGCTATTATTTAGAAATTTATACCAGTTCTAAATAACGCTAAAAACTATTATTATAAGATAGTATGAATAAATGTATATAATTACATTAAAAGAATGTTCATAAATAATTCAATTTTTAGGGTAACCTTTTACAAAAAATTTGGAACATATATATAAAGACAGGAAATTGTGTAGGATATTATAAATTCTTTAAGAATAAACACAAATGATTGCAAACTTTACAATAATTCTAAGCTGGCTAAGTATATTGCTGGTAGTGTTTGCATTACATTATTACATCATTACATCATTACATCATTCAAAACACTCTATCTATCTATCTATCTATCTATCTTTCTTTCTTTCTAACAGATTATCTGATATTTAACCAACTTTTAGCAAGCAAACTTTCTATAAAAATAAAGAAGCTAAAAACTAGGATTCTATATAGATTATCATTATATTTGTATGTTTAATTAAATCCATAATAAAATGAAAAAACTCATACCCCTAATTTTAATAATATTTCTCAGCACCACCGGCTTTACCCAGCATTATTCAAAATACACCAATCATTGGTATTTTCTACAAAATGCCGGGCTGGATTTTTCAAATTACTCTCCAATTGCTGATACAAATGGAGCGATAAATAATTCGGATGTAGGCTATAGTTCAGTTATGTCTGATTATTTTGGGAATCTTTTGTTTTATAGCGATGGTTATTATGTTTATAATAAAAACCATCAACAAATGCCAAATGGTTTTGGGTTGATAGCCGGCAGTAATATTAATGGGGTTATTAATGTTGGAGGTAAAAATATTATATTTCCAAAACCGGGAGACTCAACACTATATTATAATTTTCAGCCCACAGGAATTAATTATAATGGAGATACAACTGCATATTATTCAATAATTGATATGGATGCAGATAGCGGAAAAGGAGATGTAATATTGAAAAATATTCCTTTTATGACTTCATCAACAATGAAAATGGGAGTTGTTAAACATTCAAATGGTGAATGTTATTGGCTTATTCTTCATAAACGACATTCGAATGCTTTCCATGCTTATTCCTTTTGTGGTAATACAATGGATTCAATAATTCCTGTTATTTCAAATATTGGGCTAGTATATTCAAATAACTTTAGATGTATGGGTGATATTTGTATAAGTCCTGATGGAAAAAAGCTTGCTGTTAATTCTCCAAATTCGTTATTTAGTTATTTGGATACTATTCGATTAGAATTATTTGATTTTAATGCATCAACAGGAGTTATTAGCAATCAGATAATTATTCCACCCGGCAATTATGATGAGTATTCAAATATTGCATTTTCTCCAAATAGTAAATTACTTTATGTTGATAATCATTATTCAGGAAGTTCAGTAATTTATCAGTTTAATTTAGCTGCCGGCTCTGATTCAGCAATTATTAATTCCAAAACAATAATAGAATATCCCACATCAGGAAGAAATCTTGCTCAAATGCAATTGGGTTTAGATGGGAAAATATATGTTAGAAGAAATTATTATTCAACTCTTGCAAATAATCAATATCTTGGAGTAATAAATAATCCAAATGCACTTGGTATGGCATGTAATTATAATGATAATGGAATATTTCTGGGCACAGGACATTATTGTGATGGATTACCATTGTTTGTTTCATCATATTTATTACCACCAATGGAGTTTAGCTATACAAATATTTGTTTAGGCGATAGTGTAAATTTTACTTTATCGGATAGTGTAAGCACAGTTTTTTGGGATTTTGGAGATACTGCAAATATTAATACAAATTATTCATCACTTTATGCACCAAAGCATTATTATTCTACACCGGGTACTTATACTGTAACAGCAAAATGCTTGCATTATGGCATGAGAGATACAGCAATACAAATCATAAATATTTATCCTTTGCCATCTGTTAATCTTGGGCAGGATACAATAGTTGATAGCACAACGGTTTTAGTTTTAGATGCAGGAGCAAATCATGCATCTTATCAATGGTCAACAGGTGATACAACTCAAACCATAACACTTAACGGAGCAAATCTCGGTGTTAATACTTATCAAATATTTGTAGATATAATTGACACAAACGGCTGCACCGCTAACGATACTATTTTGCTTATTAAAGGCACTGCTGGAATAAATGAAGTTGTGCAAAACTCAATAATATCAATTGTTCCAAATCCTTCAAAAGGCATTTTCAAAATCTTAACTTCCGGCATAAATAAAGATTTTCAAATTTCAGTATATGATATTCAAGGACAAAAAATCCATAGCCAAGTTGTTAATAAAGAAAATATTGAAATTGATTTGTCAACTTATCCAAAAGGGGTTTATTTTATTCGGTTATGGAATGATGATTTTGTTAAGACCGAAAAGATTCTATTAGAATAATAATCGTTATTCAACAACAATCTCATCAGCAAATAACCATGCTTCACCACCTGCTCCTTCATGCCAATCAGGACAATGACCTACATTTTTAGCAATTATTTTTATAAATTGGGTTGTTGTTTTATCAAATTCAAGTTTAAAGTCTTTTCTTATTCTTTCTTCGGTTTTCTGATCAACATCATTTTTAATTATCCCTTTCGAAACAAAGTTTTCACCATTATCAGAAACTAAAATTTCAATTTGCTCCGGCATAAAAATCCATGAAAGCATTGATTGCAGAAATCCAATAGAAACAGATGAAATTTCAGTTGGTTCTTCAAGGTCAACAATTGCGATTAAATCCTTTTGGTGATAGCCTTGCCAAAGTTTATCTCTATAGCTAATTGTTCCTTTTTGTCCATCAATTAAATTATTATTTCCCTGTGCAGCATAATCTTTATAAAATGTATTTATTAACTCAATTTTTTTGCCTAAAGCTTTATGAACAATTATTTTTCGCTCAAAAACTTCTTCCATAACTTCAGCATTATTCACTGCAATTACTTTTATAGTTGTAGAGTTCTTAATTGCTAATGCTTCCTTATAAAGATTGGATTCAATATTCGGTTCTGTTCCATCAAGCGTATATCTAAATTCTAATTCGTGTTGACCGGAAGTAATATCAACTTTGAACTCTGCATTTTCTTTTAAATACTCAATGTCAAAAATCACTGCCTGAGCTTCAAAGCCATATTTTACTCCTAAATCAGTAAGACGCACATAATGAGTTTTTACTCTTGAATGAAATTCTTTATAATCTCTTTCAGCAGGATAAGTCCATAGAACTTCTGACATGGCTAAAATTCTTGGGAAAATCATAGCATCAATGTTATCATAAGTTATATGTTCTGTCCAAACATTGCATTCGCCACCGATAATATGCTTAGCTTGTTCCGTACTTAATTCATCAGGAATTGGGTCAAAGGAATAAACCTTTTCGAGGCTTGTTGTTTCCACACTATAATCGAAATAGGCATGACTGGTAGGTGAAACAATGGCATCGTGACCTGAAGTTGCTGCTGCAATCGCACCGGCCATTCCCCTCCAGGATTGAACAGTTGCTGAAGGAGCAAGTCCACCTTCCAGAATCTCATCCCAACCAATTAGCTTTTTGCCTTTTGAGTTAAGGAATTTTTCAATTCTGGTGATGAAATAAGATTGAAGTTCGTGTTCATCTTTTAATCCTTCTTCTTTGATTCTAGCCTGGCATTTTTTGCAATTTGCCCAACGAAATTTTGGAGCTTCATCTCCACCAATATGAATATATTCCGATGGGAAAAGTTCAATTACTTCGTCTAAAATATTTTCAAGAAAAGCAAAAGTGCTGTCATTTCCGGCACAATAAATATCTTTAAAAACACCCCAACGAGTTTCCACTTTAAATGGACCGCCTGAGCATGAATATTCAGGATAAGCTGAAAGAGCAGCAACTGAATGTCCTGGTAATTCAATTTCTGGAACAACAGTGATATGACGACTGGCAGCATATTCAACAACTTCTTTTATGTCTTCCTGGGTGAAAAATCCGCCGTATTTTGTAGAATCTTCTTCGATTCTCCAGGCTCCGATTTCTGTAAGTTTTGGATATTGTTTTATTTCAATTCTCCATCCCTGGTCTTCGGTTAAATGCCAATGGAGAGTATTCATTTTATGATAAGCCAAAAGGTCGATATATCTTTTTACAAAATCTTTATCAAAAAAGTGACGGCAACAATCCAATAGCATTCCACGCCATTTGAATTTTGGTTTATCAGCAATTTTCAAACAAGGCAAATAATATTCATCAGCTTTCAATTCTGAATTATGCTTTTCAAAATCCGGTGGAAGCAATTGCCGAATTGATTGAACAGCATAAAATAAACCTGTGGCAGTTTTAGCTGTGACAATTACTTTGTCTTCACTAATATCAAGCAAATATCCCTCATCACCTAAACTGTCGGGTGCATTTTCGGTAGTAAAATAAATTGAACTTTCAGGCAAAGATGAAATTTCAAGTTTTATCCCTGACCCTTTCTCAAACCAATTAATAAAATACTCACCAACATTTTTTATTTCTTCCGACTCCTGGTCAAAATAAACCTTTGTCGATCTTGAAATCGTAAAAAACCCTTCTTCAACCCTAAGAGATACAGGTTTTGGAATAATATTTACTTCGATTATTTTCTTAGGTTGCTGTTTGCAGGAAAATAAAAACAGGCTTACTAAAATTAACAATACTACAAATTTTGAATTTTTCATCATTGGATATTATTTGTTATTTGTCTTTTGTTTTTTGGAATTTATTTAATACTGAGTGTTCTCACTTCCATTAAAATAAAGAATGAAGTATAAATAAAATCATCAAATATTATTTCTTCAAAAATAATCTTTTCAAGTAAAAATTGAGCCTTGTTTTGATAATATTTAGACAAAAAAAAGGCATAATATTTTATAATATTGTAAAATAAAATCAAAAACCATGGAAACTGAATTTGAACAATTAAGAATTGAAATTGAAAATTGCAAAAAATGTCCTTTATACAAAACTAGGAATAAGATAGTTTTTGGTAATGGGAATTCTAATGCTGAAATATTTGTAATTGCTGAAGCTCCCGGCTATGAAGAAGACAAAACAGGAATTGCATTTGTTGGTCGCTCAGGACAACTGCTCGATAAAATATTTGCTGCTTGCAATTTTTCAAGAGAGAAACATTTGTTTATAGGAAATATTTTAAAATGTCGCCCACCGCAAAACCGCACTCCTTCAATCGAAGAAATGGCTGAATGTCTTCCTTATTTGAGGAGACAAGTTGAGATGATAAAACCAAAAATTATTATCACTCTAGGAGCTACTTCATTGAAAGCATTGATCGATAAAAATGCAAAAATTACGAAGGAAAGAGGACAATGGAAATTATGGAATAATATTCTTTTAATGCCAACATATCATCCATCTGCATTACTACGAAATCCTGCTTTGAAACATGAAACCTGGAATGATTTTAAGAAAGTAATTTTAAAATACAGGGAATTAGTGGATAACAAGCATATTTGCAAACATATCTAATTGAAACTCATTTAGCTTGTTTTTGAATTTTGAATAATTTTAAAATTGGAATTTATTTGTTTTTTGTCTTTTGTTTAATAGGGTAAAATTGATTTAACTTTTATATTCGTAATTTACATTAGGGCTTTTAAATAACTCTATGTATTTTAAGAACTTTAGGCACTCCAAGTACTCTAGGCACTCCAAACTCTAGGCACTCTTTTCTATTTGTACTTCTCAACAATCTCCTTTATCTCCTCCCATTCCTTCTCACTTATCGCATTATAATCAAAAAATGCAATTCCACTGGCTCCGCCTTTGAAGGCAGCATCCACAGCTTTTGAAATTTCATTTGATTTCTTTAATGCCGGCAAATATAAGCCACAAATTACTTTTTGATTTTCGGATAAAGCTGCAACATCAGTTTTGCAAATTTCTTCTATCCAGTCAATATCTTTATTATAAAAATTATTATAAACCATTGGGAATGCATAGTCCAGATTCCACTTATCCCAATCCTGACGGACAAGTTTTCTTGCGATATCAGGCGAAGGAAAAACAGCAGCACTCCAAATCATATTTTTTGCTTTGATTATTTCACCAAGTTCATTGACGGTTTTTGTTAACTCATCATAACGAAATTGTTTCCATTGCTTATCATTTTCCGGGTCTTTAATATCCATTGGGTCAATTCCGTTTTTTTCTTTATAAAGCTTTCGCATATAAGGATGGTAGCCATAGTCATATTCAGGGAATTCATGGTCTTGAACAATATTATAATTTGGTTGAATTGCTACTGGCAGAATTACATCAACATAGCGAACGTAATCCATATGAATTCCTTTCAGGCCTTTGATTTCAGAAAGTTCAATAATTTTTTCTTTTAAATAATCTTTGACTTCGGGTAGGGCAGGGCACATAAATTTATAATAATCGACATAAGCTTTTTCTTCAGCCAGAGATTTCCCAAGACGGTTTACGCTAAGCCACTCATCTTTTGCTTCGCCACGATTCATAGTCCAAAACCAGGCATGAACTTCAATTTTGTATTTTTCAGCAATAGGAATTACAGTTTCTAATACTTTTTTGTTTGAACCAATTAAAACTCCTTTAATTCCTGCATCATTAATTTTCTGAAATGCTGAATCCCATTGTTCGGTTGTCATTTTTTCATTTGCATGCATCCACAGCCAGAATTTGGGTGTTGTTTCCTTTTGTGAGCATGATGAAATTGAAACTATGATTATTAAAAAATAAAATATTTTCTTCATATAATTTTCTCTAAACTGCAATTGTAAACTTTGTAAAAATAACAAGAATTTAGCTTTTTTTACTTAGAATTTATTTTTAATCATTTATATTTCGTCCCTACGGGACTTAAAAAACTTTGCGGTATTGTATTACTACAAATATTATGTCCCTAACGGGACTTATCTGTGGATGAAAATATTTATTAAGTTTTTTATTAATTCAAAATCCCCAATAGTTGAGATATGTAATTTTCTTTGAAGTTATAATATTCCGGTCCAATCTAATATTTTAAAAATCAATTTATATTTAAAATTATTGTTGTCCGATAAAATGTTAGCAGATTTCTCCCTGCGGTCGAAATCACGCTGGTACTGAGAGTCTATGAATTGGGTGGGCTTGGTGGCGGCGTAGCCCCCACCAAGCCCATCCAACAAACCCTAACTAATTGATTGTCATTTCGACCGCAGGGAGAAATCTTTGAATATTCTATTTGAATATTTTTTATCGGACGCTACTGATTTAAAATTATCTTTGTTTCAAGCCTCATTTGATGTGTGAGTTTTAGTAATGCCCCGTAGGGGCAATATATTTGTAGAAAAGAAATGCTAGCATAATTATTAAGTCCCGTTAGGGACGACATATTATTTTAATTTAAACCACAATCTTCCAGTGCTATCAGCTATCCATCTTTTGCCTTCTTCAGTTTTGTATTCCGCAAAGAAATACAATCCACTGGCTGTTCCAATCGTAATCTTTTTTGTGAAATCATTTTCTTTCAATCCAAGTTCTTGTTTCGATGCTGTATAATATCCGTTTTTTAGATAATAAGCTTTTTGGGCTTTATAAACTTCTATCAACTTCATTTTGACTTCAAAGTCTACATCCTCAATAAAAATATCTTTTCCGTTTCCAATAATTATTTCCGAAAACTGAATATAGCCCCAGGTTTCGGGTTGGTGCATATTTATTGCATATTGCGGCGACCAAACCCAATTATTTTCAGGCAGGTTTTCATTTGTTTCGGGATTTTTTCTTTTCACATATTTTCCGTCAATAATATCAGTTTGCCATTCAACACGAGAAAAATTTATTCTCCATTGCTCTGAGTTTTGTGGGTGGAATGGGCATTTTTTATTTAAACTAATAGCTTTCCAGGGCATAGCAATTTCAATAGTCCAGCAGGAATCTTTGTCAGCAGGATTATTTATTGTTCCATAAATTTTCACAGCACTTTTTATTCCTGCAATATTCCAGTTATTCAATGGATTTACACCGTCACGATAAGGTCTGGTGAGAAATAAATCCCATTCTGTTCCAAAAGCATTGATTTCATATTCGTAATAATTATGATTATCGCCATCAGGGTCAATGAAAATTTCAAAATCATTATCATAAAAAATTACTGATTCTCTTTCTGTTAGAGTTGCCCAGATATGTGGTTCTTCAATTTCGACAGCAAAATAGAGATAGTTTGCATCCCAAAGAATTTTTGCTTTTGTTTTGAATTTTGGCTTTGGCTGTTTATCACCTTCAATATCCTGAAATAAATCAGTCCATTCGGTTTGTAACCAAGAAGATTCATTAATATCTCCATCTATTTCAATAGAATCATTTGAAAGATAACAAACATAGGATTTTGGATGCTGAAAACCTGAGTCAGTTTGAGCAGAAACCAGAAATAATAATTGATAAAATATTAAAGTAAGAATTGCCTGTTTCATCTATGCAATAATAAATAATTAAAATGAAACAACTCATGATAAAATCAGCATTTATTTGCAAGCAAAATCGAAAATTTTACGGAAATTTGTATGGTATGATTATTGGAAACTTTGTGAGAAATTTTAAATTATGAACATGAAAAAGAAACTACTTCTATTTGCACTTATAACAATATTTATCATGCCATTAAGCGCACAAGTAACTAACCAGCAAGCTAAAACACCACAAGCTAAACCAACTCCACACAAAAATAATAACCGACTAAGAAATTTCAAAATGTCGATGACAGGAGGATATTTCCAGGTTAACGATTATTCTGTTGGAATGGGTGGAGTAAGTATGGAGTTTTTTGTTGGAAGACATATGAGCCTGAATTACAACTTTAATCTTGGGGTTACTGCAAACTCAGGTAGTCATTTTTACTATCACGGACCTATTGGTGCTTCAACAGGATCAGTTTTGTTAATTGGAGCAGCACTAAACAATGCAATTGATGATGGTGTGGATGATGCGTTCAGTAAAGCTTTTGGAACAGACTTCAATGTAAGTAAAAACATAACAGGCGGATTAGCTTTAACTGGTATAATTCTTTTGGTCATACCCGAAGGTTTCAATTATAATATTGATATTGGGAAAAATATATCAATTTCTCCTTATATAAATCCACTTGGTTTTGATTTTTGTGCAAGCAATATTCCATTTGGTCATAGGCTGAATCTTACCTGGGAATATGGTTCAAAAGTTAATTTCTATTTTAATAATAAAAGATTCTTAAGCCCTAAAGTTGGGATAAAAAACTTTTATGCAAATGGCAGAAAAGGGCTGGAGCTTGGATTGATGTATGGGTTTTATTTGTAATTAACCAAATCATTCTTTGATTGGCTAATAATAATGATTAAGTTTGTAAAAAAATCAAAAAATGACAACAATTGAGATAAGAAACAACTTCCATAAGCTTATTGATAAAATAAGCAATGACAAAGTTCTTTCAAAATTTTACAGTATTCTTGAACGTGTTTCAGAAGAAAAAGATGGGCAACTCTGGGATAGGTTGACTGAGGAAGAAAAGCAAGAGTTGTTATTTATTGATAAGGAATCCGACCTTGAAGAAAATTTAATAAATCATTCCGTTGTTCAAGAAAAGCATCAGAAATGGCTTCAAAAATAAAATGGTCGAAGCAGGCTGATAAAACATTCGACTCAATTATTGAGTATCTGGAGAAAGAATGGGGAGAAAAAGTTACAAGAGCCTTCGTAAAGAAAACATATGAGTTTTTTGATTTATTAATTGATTTTCCTGAAATTGGTTCAATAGAAAATGAAGCTAGAAATATCCGGGGCTTTGTAATAGTTAAGCAAATTACAATTTTTTATAAGTTTAAGGGCGATGATATTATCATTCTCAATTTCTACGATAATCGTCAAAGGTTTAATAAGAAACGGTATGGTAGGTAAGTTCAAAAATGATTTAGTAGAGAAAGTATTAATTGCTTTATCAATATTATCTGCAATAGCTCTCAGTATATTGAGTGTGTTTGAAGTATCCGGAAGAATTATTCTTGTTGGATTTGTTTTTATCCCCTTTATTGTCTTGTTGTTCCTATATGTTATTCAAATTAAATTCTCTGTTTATACTTTTTTTCTACTATTATTATTAACTGAAATTCTGGGATTAGTATTTAAAATTCAACACTTTCCCGGTGCTGGTCCAATGATGATAGTTGGATTATTTGTTAATTTTTTACTTGCTTTATTCTTTATCTGGTCAGCAGTAAAAATGAAAGATAAACTAAACCCAATTTATTTTTACATTATAGCTGCAATATTAATTTTGAAAAATTCTGTCATACTTATTCCAATCATGGAAAATTTTGATGACAATTATGTTTTAATTTATATGCTGGTAGCAGTGATTGGAACAATAAAACTTCAAAAGCTGAAAGTAAATCCGGGCATAGATAAAATTCTAAACATTATTCTAATTCACGAGATATTAATTGTGATTTTTACTACTTCGTTTTTATTTAAATCTTAATTAATAAAGTTCTATTCATTCAAATCAATAATTTCAAATCCCGGTCTTTTAAATGCACGGGCATTTGGAAAGTGATTTTCTACTTTTTTTCGAAGCTGCTCTAGCATAACCAGCATACTTAAAATATTATTTTCATCTTCTTCGAAAGCATTAAGCAAAGTTGACCATGCAGCCAATGACCTGTCAATTCCAACTAAAGCAACTTTTGCACTTCCGTTGCTATCATCAACAGAAAAATCATACTCATTTTTCAGGCTAAGTGCACGGTTAATTTTAACATTGATGAAAAACTGATACCACCTGATAACTTCGATTGAATCTTTGAGTTTTACTAGCTCATTTTCAATATTTACATTTGGAATTTCCATTCGGGAATATGACTCTAACTCAATTCCTTTTTTGCTAAATAGTTCCTTTGACTTATCAAACCATTCATCAATTTTTTTCGCATAAGCATTTGAAAATTTTGATAAAGGATGATTTCGTTTCCATTTACGTTCCTTTTCACGAAACTTGTCATAATCAGGGTCAGGTTCTAAATTATTCAGGTCGATACCCAATTTTTCTGCATCTCTTAAAATTAGTTCTTTGGTAAATGCAAATATTTCACTTAGCTTTTGCCAGAATTTTTCATTATTTATATCATTGTTTTCATCATGAATGTCTAATTCAGGGTCGTAGTTTGCACATCTTTGAGTAAATGAACATCTTTCACACCAACGATCGCAATAGTTGTGAATGCCTGATATTAAGTTTGGATTATCAAATTTTTTAAGATATTCGTCAATGTCCATAAAATTTTATTTTATTATTAAATCGTCTGGATTTTGCCTGCAATCCCAAACGGTATGGATAATAATATTGTTGTTTTCAATCTCATAAAAGAAAATATAATCATCTATTATTAATCCCCTAATAGATTCTATATGTGTTTTCATCCCAATTTCAGGATGCTTAATAAGTAATTTTAGTTCTTTGTTAAATTTATTATATAGCTTAATGGAATAGGATTTATTTCCATTCCTATCAATATAGAATTCCAGAATTTTATAAAGCTTAATTTCAGCTAGATGTGACCAAATTATTTTGCTTTTAACCATGATGAAACATCTTTATTAAGTTGTTCATGATTAATGTACAAACCTTGTTCAATTTCTTTTTTTGAAGCTATAATTTCATCCATTTGCTCAGGAGTTAAAGCAAGAATTTTTCCTTCAGTCTTTGAATCAAGAATTGTTTTAATTGCTTTTAAAAACGAAACATCATTTATTTCTGCAATCCGATGTACTAATAGATTTTTTAATTCAATTGCTGTCATGCTAATTCATTTTACACAAAGATACAAAATAATTGTTGTTTCAATTTTAAAAATTATCATTAAGATTGTCAGACTACCGAAATGAATACAATTGAGATAAGAAATATCTTTTATTTAAGTTGTAGAATTAAACATTTATATAGCTGAATTATAAGGGGAATTTAATAAGTAATTCTATTAGAAATGAAAAAAGCATTTATTATCAAATTAGTTTTTGTTCTTTTTCTTATAAGCTGTGGAAATAATCCTCCAAAAGAAAATAGTGATTATCTTACTATAGACAGTATTAATTACCAAAAGAAAGATATACAAAAGAATGATAATTCAGTTACATCATTCAGAAAGTCGGAGAAAAGAACGAATAAATCATTTAAGTATAAAGGAGGAGAACCAAAAATCACATTTTTAAATGAGAAAATGTATAATGATACTTTAATTTTCAAACCAGAGTATATCATTAGAGTGAAAATCCCTGATGTGCCTGATTCATTAATGACAGTTGCTTTGACAAATGTGAAATCTATTTCAAGTATAAATAATCAAAATGAATTTCGTATTGTACCAGAAAAAAAAGGAGATATGTCGATATCAATTGGATTCAAAGATTCTATAAATGCAAATCATAGTAATTTTATATACGAGAACAAATTTATTTTGAAATAAGATATTATTATTGAGAACAAAGGCAAAAATTTCAGCTAATGGTTTTTTTTATTTATCACTTACTCCACCACTATCTCATCAATAAAAATCCAGGCTCTGCCACCCGGGCTTAAATGCCATTCGGGGCAATTCATAATGCTTTTTGCAAAGACTTTCACATAGCGAGTTTCAAGATTTTCATAGTTTTCTGAAAATAGTTTTGTCATAGCACCCATTTTCTTTTGAGAAACATCGCATTCAATTGTTGTGAGTTTTTTAAAATTCTTTCCATCATCAGAAATCCAGAATTCTACATATTCAGGATACCAAATCCATGATTTTGCATCCTGATGGAAGTTAGCTCCAATTTTGTTTACCTTTTCTTTTTTGCCTAAATCAACGATTGCTTCAAAATCCTGTTCCTGGTATCCCTGCCAGCTTCCATGCCTGAAATTATTGCTACCAAAAATATAATCCAACAAGCCATCATCTCCTCCGGCAGTGTATTGGTTGTCGTATTTTGAAAGGATTTTTATGCTTCTGCCACTTTTGATTTTTATGAATTCAGCTTCGATTTGTTTGCTTTTTACTCCATCAGAATTTATGGCAATTGCTTTAATAATTAATGTTTCGTTTATTTCAAAAGGTTTTGTATAAAGTTTTGATTTTTCACTTGCATCGCTTCCATCTAAAGTATAGTAGATTTTTGTGTCCTTGAGCGGAGTCGAAGGGTTAGTTGGAACTGCAATTTCAATCATTCTTTTTTCCTTAAATGTTATTTTTGAATTTTTGATGTAAGGTATTGGCTGTATCAAATTCTCAGTGATTTGAGATGAAGGAATATCTTCTTCTTTAACTCCCCAATCTTTGTTTGGCTCGTTCCCCATTTGGAAAACTATTTTTCCGCCTTTCATAATTGCACTATGCTTCAGAAAGGATTTTGTGTAGGTTTTCCCATTTAGTTTTGCCGACTGTATGTAAATATTTTCTTTAGAAACATCTTTGGCAATTACGCTAAATTGCTTTCCGTTTTCAAGATTGATTGTTGTAGTGTCAAAAACTGGAGTTCCTATAACATAGAAATCTTGTCCCGGGCAAACAGGATAAAATCCCATCGCACTGAAAACATACCATGCCGACATTTGTCCACAATCTTCGTTCCCACAAAGTCCATCTGCTTTTGATGTATAAAGGCTGTCGCAAATCATGCTAACGATTTTTTGAGTTTTCCATGGCTGATTTGCATAATTATAAAGATAAGCCATATGATGACTTGGTTCATTGCCGTGAGCATATTGTCCTATCAGTCCTGAAATATCAGATTGTTCTCTTCCGGTGGTTTCAGCGACCTCATTAAAGAGTCCATCCAATTGCTCAATAAACTTTTCTTTACCACCAAGATTAGCCATAAAACCACTAATATCATGAGGAACATAAAAACTATATTGCCATGAATTTGCTTCGGTGAAATTAAAATTAACTTCTTTCGGGTCGAATGGTGTTTGCCATCCACCATTTTCACGGGCACGCATAAATCCTGTCTCGGGGTCTTGAGTGTTTTTGTAATACTGTGCTCTTTGGATGAAGTTCGTATAATCATCTTTGTTTTTTAACTCCTTTGCCATTTCAGCAATACACCAATCGTCATAGGCATATTCCAAAGCTTTTGAAACCGATTCGTGCTCTTTGTGCATAGGAATATAAGCACAGCTTTGAACATAATTTAATCCAAGATTATCCTGGTTAGCACTATTTTTCATTGCTTCCAAAGCAAGCTGAACATCATATTTTTTAATGCCTTTCATAAATGCATCAGCAATAACAGGAACCGCATGATAGCCAATCATGCAGCCGGTTTCGTTTGCTCCCAGCTCCCAAACAGGAAGCTTTCCACCCTGCTCATATTGAAGTAGAAATGTATTAATAAAATCATTTGTTTTTTTCTGCTCAATAATTGTGAATAAGGGATGTTCAGCCCTATAAGTATCCCATAGTGAAAATACTGTGTAATATTCATGTTCTTCAACATTGTGAACTTTTAAATCTCTACCGCGATAATTTCCGTCAACATCCTGATAAAGATTTGGAGCTAAAAGTGAATGATAAAGTGCGGTATAAAAAACCTTTTTTTGCTCATAATCTCTGCCTTTTACCTGAATCTTATTTAACTCCTTATTCCATTCTTTGTCAGCTTCAGATTTGTACTTTTCAAAATCCCAACCGATTATCTCTGCTTCAAGATTTTTTATGGCTCCTTCAGCACTTACTGCTGAAATTCCAACTTTTACTAAAATGCTTTCACCTTCAGAAGTTTTAAAAATAAATTTTGATTTGATATTTTCGCCTTTAGCTGATTTTTCAGAGTTTTCGATAGAGTCATTTAAAACCAAAGTGTGAGAATCGAAAGCTTTTGAAAATTTTGCACAAAAATAAATATGCTGGTCTTTTGCCCATGCCTGCGAACGGCGGAAGCCTTCAATTTCCGTTTCACTAATAATTTTTATTTCTGAATCAATTACTTTGTCTCTATGCTGCAAATCAACAAAAATGCAAGCTTCGTCACTTTTTGGGAATGTATATTTATGAAAACCTGCTCGTTTTGTAACTGTTAATTCAACATCAATTTTATAATCATCAAGAGTTGTTTTATAATAGCCCGGTTTTGCAATTTCATTTTCATGACTGAAATAGGAGCAAGGCTTATTTTTTTCTCCTAATCTTGGCTCACCAACGTAAGGCAAAAAAAGAATATCGCCATAATCGCTGCAGCCTGTTCCGCTGAGGTGAGTATGGCTGAAACCATAAACCAAAGTGTCAGAATAATGATATCCACTACAACCATCCCAGCCATCCAATCTGCTATCAGGACTCAACTGAACCATTCCAAAGGGCATTGAAGCACCGGGATAAGTATGCCCATGTCCATCGGTTCCAATAAAAGGGTTGACGAATTGGGTTAGTGGAATCTCTTTGTATTCGGCTTTTTTAGTGCAGGAATAATTAAGAGCCAGAATTAGGACTACAATAAGGATAAAAGTTTTTTTCATGTGTTTAAATTTTGTTATTTGACTGATTGTGTTAACTATAAGTTTATTATGTACCCAAACTTATCTGTATCTATCATGGAATGCCCAAAGTTTCATCATTACATTTGGTGTACTTTTGTACATGGGCATTT
>JAIPBB010000056.1 GCA_021739805.1 Saprospiraceae bacterium
ATTGCCGCCTCATTAAATAATATTGATAATTCTAATTTCGAACTTTCCCAAAATATCCCAAACCCAACAAATAAAACAACAACAATAAATTACTATTTGCCAAAATCAGGAAATGCAGTTTTTAAAGTTGTAAATATTGCCGGTGAAACAGTTTATACAAAGGAGTATGATTCGCAACAAGGTGAAAACAAAATTGAGCTTAACATTAGCAATTTTGAAAGTGGCGTTTATTATTATTCTTTGGAATTTGATGGGGTTTTAAGAGTTAGGAAAATGGTGGTTTTGAAATAGTTTGAGATTTTGAGTTAAGATTATTATTTGTCATTTTTACATATTTATAAACTAAATTTTAGTGAAATGAAAAAGATTTTTATTGTTGCTCTTGTTTTGTTATTATCGATTTCTTCAGATTTAAATGCAGAATGGTATAATGGAGGCGAACTCACATGGGAATGTACTTCTACTGGGAAATATAAATTTATTTTAAAACTTTACAGAGAGTGTTACCATGGTTCAAGTACGCCTGGCGGTCCAAGTTCATCAGTTTCAATAAACACAACAGTTCCGGGTTTTTCATCGATTAATTTAACAAGAGTTTCTGGAAGTCCGACAGATATATCACCTATTTGCAATCCTAATTCAGCTTTTTCTCATATTTATTGCCCTAATCCTTATTCAATGCCTAATTCATCTGAAAATCTTGGTGCTGTTCAGGAGCATATTTACACATCAGATGCTAGTTATCCAAATGGAGTTCCATTAACAGGAAAACCACCAGCAAATGGATGGATGTTTTATTATTTGGGATGTTGCAGAATTTCATCAACAAATATATCAGGAATGCCTTCATATAGAATCAGAGCAATAATGTATCCTTTCAACAATATGAACTTTAGTACCTGCTTTGAAAATTCTCCGGTTTTTGGAGAGAAGCCAATAACAGCTTTTCCAACAACAAGTTTTATTAAGTTTAATCCATATGTTTATGATATTGACCGAGATTCTTTAAGTTTTAAATGGGCAGAAGCGACTCAAAGCAATACATCTCCTGTCGTTTACGATACTGGATATTCATATTTAAATCCATTTGGGACAACTACAAATTTAGATTTTCATACTGGTGAGGTTACTATTGTTGCTCCCTCTCAAGGAAGTTATTTATATGTTTATAAAGTTGAATCCTATAGACATGGCGATTTAATTTCTGAGGTATTTAGGGAAGTTCGAGTAGCATTTCGCAATACAGGAACTAATAATCCTCCTGAAATAAAACCTCCATTTATTAATCCCTTAACAGGTCTATATTCATTTTATAATGATACTGTTCTTGCAGGAGACCAAATATGCTTTAATATTACAGCAAGCGATTTTGAGTTTTTACCAAACGGAACTCCACAAACTATGACATTAGAAGAATATGGAGTACAATTTGGAAATGTTATAAACACTAGTCCTCCAAGCATGAGTACAACTTCCGGTTGCATAAATCCTCCTTGTGCTACATTATCACCAGCTCCCGGAGATACTTCATCGCCACTAACAGGTCAATTTGGATTACAAACACAGTTTTGTTGGCAAACAACTTATGATCACCTTTTCACAAATTATAATTGTCACCACACTACCAATATTTATAATTTTAGATTTAAAGTTTATGATGACTATTGTCCTGTCCCTGCAACTAATACATATACGATTACTATTGTCGTTGATTATCTGCCAATCTTGAATCCACCAATTAATATTTTAGTTATAACAGATAGTTTGACAGGCAATAATACTTTAAGTTGGACTCCACCTATTGATACATTTAATATTTTAAATAATTTTGAAATTTATAGTTCAACAAATATCAACGGACCTTTTACTTATCTTGATACAAGTTCATTCAATTTATATACTCACATTGGGGCTAATGGAACATCGCAATTAACTTATTACTACATTAAATCACATTCATACTATTCTAAACCTGAATTATCTGTCTCCTCTGACACAGTTGTATCTTCTTATGGTAATTTAATGATAGATGATTTCATCAACACAAATTTCAAGCTAAGTCAAAACATCCCTAATCCAACAAAAAATTCAACAATAATAAATTACTATTTACCAAAATCAGGAAATGCAGTTTTTAAAGTTGTGAATATTGTTGGAGAACAGCTTTATTCAAAGGAATACGATTCTCAACAAGGAGAAAATAAAATTGAATTAAACATTAGCAATTTTGAAAGCGGTGTTTATTATTACTCTTTGGAATTTGATGGGGTTTTAAAGGTTAAGAAGATGGTGGTTTTAAAATAGTTTTGCTTTTTTTAATAAATATTATTATAGCCTCATAATTATCTATTTATAAATTAATACTAATGAAAATGAAAAAGTTTATTATTGTTTTAGTCACATTACTGTTTACTATTTCATTTAATTTAAAAGCTGACCATTATATGGGAGGTGAAATTACATGGTCGTGTACAACATCAGGGAATTTTAAATTTACGATAAAACTTTATCGTGAGTGTTATACCGCAACAGGAACAGCAGCAAATAACTTTCCGGACACATTGTACCTAAAAACAACTGTACCCGGATTTGATTCAATTATGATGACCAGATTATCTGGCTATCCAGTTGATGTTTCACCTGTTTGCAATAGTAATCCGGCTTTTTCTCATATTTATTGTGATAATTCAAGTCCTATGACGGGAGCAACAGCTAATCTTGGTGCTATACAAGAGCATATTTACACTTCTGATTATTCATATCCAAGTGGTGTCCCACTAACAGGTATCCCCCCTACAAATGGTTGGATGTTTTATTATGGAGGCTGCTGCAGAAATTCTTCATCCAATATTGTAAACTCAAATTCATTGTCCTTTAGAATTCGTTCAATAATGTATCCATTTAATAATCAAAATGTAAGTACATGCTTTGATCATTCGCCAACTTTTGCTGAGCTTCCACAAATAGTTATTTGCAGCGGTTATCCATTTAAATATGACCATATTGCCTATGATGTGGAATTAGATTCATTAACTTTTTCATGGGGACAGCCTTTATTGTCTTCCGGTACTTCCATTGCAAATTATGCAGCAGGATATAGTTGGAATAACCCTTTACCCGGAACATTGCAAAATCCGAATAATGTGGCTGCCACAATTGACCCCGTGACAGGAGAAATATCATTTACTTCTTATACTAGTGGAGCTTTTGTTGTATCAACTAAAATTACATCTTATAAATGCGGGTCAATAAAAGTTTCAGAGATATGGCGCGATATGCAAATAACCATAAATAACTGCGGCACTAATAATCCCCCAAATATAGTACCTCCAATTATGGATTCGACAACAGGATTATTTACCTTATATCGTGATTCAGTTTATGCAGGAGAGCTAATCTGTTTTAGTATTATTGGAAACGATTTTGAATTCTTACCAAATGGAACTCCACAAACTATGACATTAGAAGCATATGGATTTCAATTTGGCAATATATTGAACACAACACCACCAAGTATGAGCACAACTTCCGGTTGCCTTAATCCACCATGTGCTACTTTATCTCCTACACCTGTCCCGGGTATTCAACCTTTAACTGGCCAGTTCGGTTTGCAAACCCAATTTTGCTGGCAGACTGATTGCAATCATTTAGCAACAAACATGGGATGTGGAAGGACACTTAATGCTTATGATTTTAAATTTAAGGTTTTTGATGATTATTGTCCAGCACCAGCTATTGCGTTCACTAAAGTTACTATTGTTGTGAATAATCTTCCCGAATTACCTCCTCCAAATTTTGTATCCATAGTAACTGATAGTTTAACTGGGGATAATACATTATATTGGATTCCACTAATTGATACTGCCAGTATTTTTAATAAATATTTGATTTATCATTCTTCGAACAAAAATGGTCCCTTTTCTATTATTGATTCTCTTGATGTTTTGGATACTAATTCTTACGTACACATAGGAGCGAACGGAACTACAAATTTATCTTATTACTACTTAAAAACTAAATCCTTACCTTGTTATTATTATAAAACTTCTATTCCATCTGACACGCTTGTTTCATCATTTGGAGATTTAGGAGCGAATTATTTAATAAATCAAAGTATAAAACTTTCCCAAAACATCCCAAACCCTACAAATAAAACAACATCAATAAATTACTATTTACCAAAATCAGGAAATACAGTTTTTAAAGTTGTAAATATTGTTGGAGAAATTGTTTATGAAAATGAAAATAATTCGCAGCAAGGCGAAAATAAAATTGAACTGGATATAAGCAATTTTGAGAGTGGAGTTTATTATTATTCTTTGGAATTTGAAGGGGTTTTAAAGGTTAAGAAGATGGTGGTGCTGAAATAGATTTAGTAAACAAATGATTTTTTTCAATTATTTCGCAAGAAATAAGTAATTTTATGCAACGATTTTATTTATTTTACTGTCATATATGTATCAATCTTCAATCAATCCAAAAACTCAAAACAATGAAAAAGCTCTTTATAGTTCTTTTAGTTTTATT
This sequence comes from Saprospiraceae bacterium, assembly GCA_021739805.1. The sequence goes on from JAIPBB010000056.1 coordinate 4,528, forward strand.
CTTTTCCTTTTCTAAGGATTTAAAAGCAACTCACTATATGGGTGGCGAAATTACCTGGGAATGTAAAAGCAACGGGAATTTTAAATTCATAATGAAACTATACAGGGAATGTTATTACGGAGCAGGTTCAGCAGCTCAGTTTGGAAGTACTGAAACTTTAAACACAACAGCTCCGGGCTTTGCAAGTATTACTATGACCAGATTGTCGGGTTATCCAAAAGACATCTCACCATCATGTAATAATAGCTCGAGTTTTCTTCATATCTATTGTAATAATTCTAGTCCAATGCCCAACGCAGCAGCTAATTTAGGTGCTATTCAGGAAAATTTATATACATCTGATGCTAGTTATCCAAATGGAGTTCCGCTAACAGGAGTTCCACCTGCCGGTGGCTGGATGTTTTATTATGGGTCATGTTGTAGAAATACTTGCACTAATATTGCAGGAATGCCTTCGTTTAGAATCAGGTCAATAATGTATCCTTATAATAATCAAAATGTAAGTACATGCTTTGATAATTCACCTGCATTTGCTGAACCTCCTCCAACAGTCTTATGTTCAGGAATTCCTTATACTTTTAATAATTTAGCATGGGATATCGAACTTGATTCATTGGTTTATTCATGGGGACAACCCTTGCAGTCAACCGGAGCTCCGGTAACTACTTATGCAACGGGATATAGTTGGAATAGCCCACTTCCAGGTTTAACGCAAAATTCAAATAATATTCCTGCTGTTGTTGACCCAAATTCTGGAGACATTTCATTTAAATCATACACAAGTGGTGCTTTTGTAATATCTACAAAAGTTTCAGCTTTTAAATGTGGAACAAAGGTGGCTGAGATTTGGCGGGATATTCAAATGGTTTTACTATCATGCGGTACAAATAATCCACCTAACATAACTCCACCATTTAAGAATTCCATAGGACAATATACTTTATTAACAGACACTGTTTTTGCCGGGGAACTCGTTAATTTTAGTGTTATGGGAGTAGATTTTGAATTTTTGCCAAACGGAACACCTCAAACAATGTCATTAAAGGCATTTGGAAGTCAATTTGGAAATGTTATAACATCAACAAATCCTCCTTCGATGAGTACAACAGCAGGTTGCTTAAATCCTCCTTGTGCAAGATTAATCCCTGCACCTGCACCCCCAACCACACCATTAACCGGGCAATTTGGACTTCAAACTAATTTTAGTTGGCAAACTGATTGTGGACATATTACATCAAATATTGGTTGTGGGCAGTTCTCAAATGTCTATGATTTTAATTTCTTAGTTAAAGATGACTATTGTCCTGTCCCAGGTGTAAAATATGTCACAATTACAATTGTTGTTATTCCTCCTCCGGCACTTCAACCACCAAGCGGACTTACAGTTTCGACTAATAGTTCGGGAAATAATATATTGCATTGGACTCCACCTATCGACTCTATGAATGTGTTTCACACATATTATATTTACAGCTCACTAAATTCCAACGGTCCTTTTGCTTTACTTGATTCATTTGGAGTCGTAAACACTAATGCATACAGTCATATTGGAGCAAATGGTAATTTACATCCAACTTACTATTATTTGAAAACAATATCTCAATGTAATGGAAACATTCACTCATTACCTTCTGATACAGTTGTGTCATCATTTACTGATGTTGGCATAAGTAAAATAGTTTCACCAAAAACAAATGGAATTGGAAATAACGTTTGTGTAACAATAAAAAACTTTGGTTTTGACACTATAACTTCATTTAATCTTTCATATAATTTTGGAGGAAGTCCAATAATCGAAAACTGGTCAGGAACATTATTACCACACGATTCACTGGATTATATTTTTACTAGCACTTTTAATCCTCCATCATCAAATTATATTTTATGTGCAAACATTACACTTGCAAATGACCAAAATTCAGCCAATAATCAAAAATGCAAAAACATTAATTATTTACCACCACTTCCACCACCAACTTCCATTTCAGTTGCAACCGATGGTTTAACAGGAAATAATATATTGCAATGGACACCACCAATCGACACCATGAATATATTTCAAAAATATTATATTTACACTTCTGCAAATTTTAACGGTCCTTATTTGTTATTGGATTCAATTACTCTTTTAAACACAAATACTTACACTCATATTGGAGCAAATGGAAATTTATATCCCGGTAATTATTATCTAAAAACATTATCAAATAGTTATGGAACAAAATACTCATTACCATCTGACACAGTTGTTTCATCATTTTCAGATGTTGGAATCATAAAAATTATTTCACCGGCATCAAATGGAACAGGAAATAATGTAAGTGTAAGAATAAAAAATTTCAGCTATGATACTATTGCTGTTTGCGATGTTGCTTATGATTTTGGAGCTAGTCTTTCAATAAACGAAACATGGTCAGGAACATTATTGCCACACGATTCGGTGGATTTTACTTTTACTTCTCCTTTTAATCCTCCTACATCAAATTATATTATATGCTCAAACACTTTGCTTCCAACTGATAATTACTCTTCGAATAATCAAAAATGTAAAAATATATATCATCCTTCACCGCTTCCACCTCCGATTTTAAATGTCGTTTTAACTGATAGTTTATTAGGTATGAATATCTTAAATTGGATTCCACCGATCGATTCTATGAATGTGTTTTACAAATATTATATTTATAGTTCAGCAAGTTGCAACGGATCTTTTTCAATACTCGATTCAGTTATGTCGCTATCTAATGGTTATTATGTTCACATTAATGCTAATGGAAATTCATATCCAAGCTATTATTACATTAAAACATTATCAAATTTGAGTGGGATAATTTTCTCTGCACCTTCTAATACAGTTGCTTCATCATTTCCGGATGCAGGAGTAAGCAAAATTATTTCTCCAAATGAAAATGCTGTTGGAAGCAATGTAAAAGTTACAATTAAAAATTTTGGCTCATCAACTATTACTTCCACCAACATTTCATACTCAATTGCCAGTGGAGTTCCAATAATAGAAACATGGGCAGGAACTTTAATGCCTTGCGATTCGGTGGATTATACTTTTACAACTTCTTTTAATCCTCCAGCCAGCAATTATTCTTTATGTTCTAACACATTGCTTCCAAATGATAAAAACTCTTCAAATGACCAGAAATGTCAAAATATTGCAGCTTCAATTGAAAATATAAAAAATAATAATTTCATATTATCCCAAAACATCCCAAACCCAACCAACAAAACAACAACAATAAATTACTTTTTGCCAAAATCAGGAAATGCTGTTTTTAAAGTTGTGAATATTGTTGGAGAACAGCTTTATTCAAATGAATACGATTCTCAACAAGGAGAAAATAAAATTGAATTAAACATTAGCAATTTTGAAAGCGGTGTTTATTATTACTCTTTGGAATTTGACGGAGTTTTGAAGGTTAAGAAGATGGTGGTTTTGAAATAGTTTTAAAATATCTAAACTAAAAATGATTATTTTCGATTGAGAAATAATCATTTTTTAATATAAAATTTTATTTATTTTTGTTATATACATCAAATCGAATTAATTTCAACTATATGAAAAAGCTCTTTATAGTTCTTTTAGTTTTATTATTTTCCTTTTCTTCCGATTTAAAAGCAACTCATTATATGGGAGGTGAAATAACATGGGAGTGTACTTTTGCTGGAAATTACAAATTTACGATGAAGCTTTATAGAGAATGTTACACCAATACAGGCTCAGCTGCAGGGAACTTCCCAGATTCAATTTATCTAAAAACAACTGTTCCCGGTTTTGATTCAATAAAAATGATAAGATTGCCCGGATACCCAATAGATGTTTCGCCAATTTGTAATAGTGATACTAGTTTCCCACATATTTATTGCAATAATTCAAATCCAATGCAAGGCGCAACTGCAAATCTTGGAGCAATTCAAGAGCATATTTATACATCGGCTGCTGCTTTTCCTAATGGTGTTCCTTTAAGTGGAGTTCCGCCCACAGGTGGATGGCTATTTCATTATAGCTCTTTCGCAAGAAACCCATCAACAAATATTAGCGGAATGCAATCATTTCGACTTAGGTCAAAGATGAATCCTTATAATAATCAAAATGTGAGCACATGTTACGATAATTCACCTTCATTCTCTGAAATTCCAGAAGCAGTTATTTGCTCTGCTTATCCCTTTCGATATAATCATCTTACTTTAGATAAAGAACATGACTCTCTTGTTTATTCCTGGGGACAACCGCTAAATTCAGCAGGAAATCTTTTAGCAAATTATGTATCAGGTTATAGTTGGAATAGTCCATTACCAGGATCATTACAAAATCCAAATAATGTGCCTGCTACTATTGATCCGGTAACAGGGGAAATTTTATTCACTTCATTTACAAGTGGTGCTTTTGTAGCCTCAACAAAAATAACATCATATAAATGTGGTGTAAATGTGGCAGAAATTTGGCGTGATATGCAGTTTACTATCAGAAGTTGTGGAACAAATAATCAACCCAACATAGCCCCACCATTCAAAGACTCTTCGGGTCAGTACACTTTATTTGTTGACACTGTTTACGCCGGAGATTTGGTTTGTTTTAATATTTCTGCTACTGATTACGATTTTTTATCCAATGGCACTCCCCAAACTGTAACAATGGATGCATTTGGAAGTCGATTTGGAAATATTGTGAATACTACACCACCTAGCATGAGTGCTACTTCTGGATGCCTAAATCCTCCATGTGCTACATTAAGTCCTGCTCCTTTTCCTCCAAATAATCCATTATCTGGAATTTCCGGAGTACAAACTCAATTTTGTTGGCAAACTACCTGCAGTCATTTGACTACTTATATTGGATGCTGGTGGATTGGAAATGTTTACGATTTTGTTGTTAAAGTTTCTGATGATTATTGTCCTATACCTTCTGTTAGTTTAGCAACTATAACAATTGTAGTTATGCCACCACCATCCTTAGATGCCCCCGAAATTCATTGCGTTAAAGTAAATTCTAATGGTAATGTTACTTTAAATTGGGTAATACCTCAAGACACTATGCAAGCATTTTATAGATATATTATTGAATACTCAGGCAGCCCTTCTGGTCCTTTTATGATGTTAGACAGCATATATAACTACACACAAAATACATATACGCATATTGGAGCTAATGCTCATAATCAAGCAGTTTATTATCGCACACGAACAAGTTCAGGATGTTACGGGAAATTAACAACATCTGCTGCAAGTAGTGTTTATTCTACTATGAAAATTAATGCCTTTAATACAGGAGGCTTAGCTAATGTCTCATGGAATCCAATAATATCAGCAAATCTTCCAAGCTCATCAGGAATTTATAATGTATTTCGAGAAAATCCTGCTGGCTCAGGTCAATGGACACAAATCGCAACAACTTCTGACACTTCCTACATTGATACTGTACCTGAGTGTATTGCCGTATTAAATTATAAAGTTGAGATAGAAGATACTTTAGGTTTTACTACTTTAGGTGCTCCTATTTTCTGTTCATCAGTATCATCTATTGATGGAGATTTATTTAGTGATATAATGCCTCCATCAAAACCAATAATTGATTCTTTATCAGTTAATCCGCTAACTGATAAAGCCATGCTTAGCTGGGATTTAAATCCAGCTCCCGATTGTATTGGATATATTATTTATAGGTGGAATTTAGGAATGTGGATGCAAATTGATACACTATATGGTAATAATACAACTTTTGAAGATTCAGTTGCTAATCCATGCTTAAATTATCAAACTTATGCCATATCAGCTTTCGATAGTTGCCATAATAATAGCATAATTGGAGTTTTAAAATATAATACGATTAAAGTAGAAGCCAAAAATGATTATTACCAACCTGATGTTTACTTAAATTGGAATCCTTATATTAATATGTCAACCGGATTAGGTGGTTATAAAATTTATTATAGTGAAAATAGTGGACCATTAACTTATTTAACTACTGTGTCAGCAAGCGATACTTCTTATAAACATATAGGAGTAAACAATCTTTCAAACTATTGTTATTTAGTTCGGGCATTTGATATTAGCGGTCAAAAGACATCAACAAGTTGCGAAGAATGTATATTGGTAATTACCTCAATAAACTCTAAGGAAAATCACGGCTTTTTACTTTCCCAAAACATCCCAAACCCAACCAACAAAACAACAACAATAAATTACTTTTTGCCAAAATCAGGAAATGCTGTTTTTAAAGTTGTAAATATTGTTGGAGAACAGCTTTATTCAAAGGAATACGATTCTCAACAAGGAGAAAATAAAATTGAACTGGACATTAGCAATTTTGAAAGTGGAGTTTATTATTACTCTTTGGAGTTTGATGGGATTTTGAAGGTTAAGAAGATGGTGGTTTTGAAATAGATACATATATTGGTCATTAATCAATCTAAAAATCCAAAATAATATAAAAGCTCCTAATAGTTCTTTTCCTGTTTTGTCTGACACATGGACGCCCTAAAATACTAGCGATAATCAATACATTAAGTTTTGAAATGTATTATAATTTGAATTTCAAATAGTTTATTTTTTTGCCTTCTCGAAGAAATATTTTTTCATAATGGGTTTGAAAATCCATTACATCATCATTTATTCCGCTTTTATATAAATCATGAGTTTCAAATATTAATTCATGTTTATATTCTGCAATTACTCCCAAAGTGTAATCAAACAAAAAAACATCATCAGTTTTTAAATGAATTATTGCATCTTTTTTCAAGATGTTTTTATATCTATTGATGAAAGCCGGTGAACTAAGTCGTTTGTTTTCTTTGCTGCTACGTGGTTGTGGGTCTGGGAAAGTGAGCCAGATTTCATCAATCTCATCTTGAGCGAAAAAGTATTCAAGGTTTTGAATTTTACTTCTCACAAAAGCGACATTTTTCATGTTTTTTTCAATTGAGTCTTTACAGCCACGCCACATTCTGGCTCCTTTTAAATCAATTCCTATATAATTTTTGTCAGGATATTTTTCGGCTAATCCAACTGTGTATTCTCCTTTTCCGCAACCAAGTTCAATTATTATCGGGTTCTGATTTTTGAAAAAATCTGCTCTCCAATTACCTTTTAATGAGAATCCTTCTTTAAGCTTCTCATAGCTTGGTTCAAAAAAATTGGGAAAAGTTTTGGTTTCAGCAAATTGTTGAAGTTTCTTCTTCATTTCTAAAATTGATAAAAATACTGCTTATTTTATTTTTAAAATCCAGCCATTGTATTTTCCGCCGGAAATAAGTTTATTCAAAGCCTTTGATGCTTCACTTTGGCTTTCATAACCATCGAAACAAACCCTGTAAAGTCCTTTTGGAGTCTGACCTTGAATGCTTGCTTCAAAGCCTTCATCTTTCAATTTGTTCAGATATTTCTCTGATTTTGTCAAAGAGCTAAAGCAGCCTGCGACTATATAATAATTTTTAGTTTTTACAGATTGATTTTCTGATTGAGGCTCTTCAGCAATTTCGATAGGTTCATTTTGAATTTCATCGGGAATTATTTCTGTAACACTATCTATTTCGGTAGTGTCAATTGTTTCGATTGTATCTGGCACAACTTCAGTTTCAACAATAGTTTGTTTAGTTGTATCACTTTTTATTTCTTCAATTTCAGTGTGCTTATTAAAAGTTGCTATATATTCTGTAATAAAATCTCGTTTAAAAATTCCTAATACCACCATAATAATTACGACAGCAGCAATTGAAATCCAAATTCCGGCTTTAGATTTTTTTACAATAATTTTCGCAGCAGCCTCTTCAATCATTTTTTCTTTTACTTCTTTTCGTTGAATAGCAGGAGAGTCGAAGCTTGAAAGCCCATAAGAATCAATAAGATAATTGAATTTTTTGTCGAAATCCAATTTGATTTTTCCGTTAATATCAATAAATAAAAATCCTATTTCTTTTATCTGAACTTTCTTGCCTTCTTTTAGTTCATTTTGAGTTTTCAGAACAAATTCACTAATAAGTTTTTTTGCATCAGATTCAGTAATATTTTCAGTTTGGGTAATATAATTTATTAGAAGATTATCATTTTCCTTTAGGTTCTGATCAAATGTAATTTCTTTTGAAGGAGGTGTGAATTTGTGTTCAACCGGATGTATAGTTGCATTTGCCTTAACACAGACAAAGCCACCAAAGCCTGGAATAATAACTTGATTGTTTTCAAATAATAGATTACTTATATGTTCGGATAAATTCATTTCTCAATATTATTGTACTAAAATTGTTCGATTCTTATATTGTTAAATTGTTATGTGATTTCTAATTTACAATTTCTACAAATCTTCTATTCAATTATTTACCCATTAATATAACTTAGCTTTTGCCAAATCTTCGGGTGTGTCAATTGAAAAACTTTCAATTTCGGTGAATTCAACATTTATATTATATCCATTTTCTATCCAACGAAGTTGTTCGAGTGATTCAGCTAATTCTAGTGGCGTTGGTGATAATTTTACAATTTGCTCCAGAACATCAGTTCTATAAGCGTAAATTCCAATGTGTTTAAAATATTTGTGATTATCTAACCAAGTGTTTTTCTCTTTTCCCCTGAAATATGGTATTGGATTTCGACTAAAATAAATTGCCTTTTTATTTTTATCAGCAACAGCTTTTATAACATTCTCATTAAAAAGTTCTTCCGAATCAGAAATTTCCTTTAGCAAAGTAGCTATTTGAATTTCTTTGTTTTTGAAACAGTATGCAACTTTTTCGATTTGCTTTGGGTCGATAAAAGGCTCATCTCCCTGGATATTAATTGCAACGTCAAAAGATTCTTCCAGTTTCTCGACAACTTCAAAACATCTTTCAGTTCCTGTTCGGTGATGCTCTGATGTCATTATCACATTTCCACCAAAACTTCTCACATGCTCGAAAATTTGGGAATTATCTGTAGCAACTACCACTTTTGATAATATCTTTGCTTTTGACGCCTGCTCAAAAACTCTCTGAATCATAGTTTTGCCCTGTATGTTCACCAGCGGTTTACCGGGAAACCGTGTTGAAGCAAAACGAGCAGGGATAATTCCAATGTATTTCATGTGTTTGGGTTTCAAGTTTCACACTTCGACTTCGCTCAGTGCAAGGGTTTAAGGTTTTAGCTGATGAATTCAATTTCTAATTGGCTTCGACTTCGCTCAGCCTGACAAAGTTTGTCATATTGAGCGGAGTCGAAATATTCAATTTCCAATTTCAAATTTCATCCTAAAACAATCCATGAATTTCGGCATTTATTTTTTCAATAATATGTCCTAAATCTTCAGGATTATTTATAAAGTCAATATTGTCAACGTCAATTACCAAAAGTTTTCCAATGTCATAGCTATCGACCCAGGATTCATATTTTTCGTTAAGACTTTTTAGATAATCCAAGCGAATTGAGCTTTCATATTCACGTCCACGTTTTTGAATTTGATTTACCAGGTTTGGAATGCTTGATTTAAGATAAATCAACAAGTCTGGAGGCTGAATAAATGAAGACATTAATTCAAAAAGTGATTTATAGTTTTCGAAATCACGAGATGGCATCAAACCCATTTCATGAAGATTTGGTGCGAAAATATAAGCATCCTCATAAATTGTTCTATCCTGAACAACAGTTTTTGTTTTCTTCCTTATTTCGATTACTTGTCGGAATCTGCTATTAAGGAAAAAAATTTGAAGATTAAAAGACCAACGTTGCATATCTTCATAAAAACTGTTGAGGTAAGGGTTGTCATCAACATCTTCATAATGGGCATGCCAATTTAAATTTTTTGATAATAAGCGTGTTAGAGAAGTTTTTCCTGAACCAATGTTTCCTGCTATTGCTATATGCATATCTTGATTTTTATAAAATTTTGAATGTCTAAAATTAAAAAAATTCCGCTTAGGTAGAATAAATATTTATTCCTTTTTCTGTTAAAACATATAATTTCTGATTTTCAATCCGAATACTTTTAAACTGTTTTTCAGAAATGTTAATTATGTTCACTTGAAGTGATTCCATATTATAGGATTTCAATATTGAATCCTGAACAAAAACTATTGAATTTCCAATTATTTGAAGAGATTGAATGTTTTTGAAAGGAAGAGTTTTAAGATATGTGCCATATCTGTCAAAAACTAAAATACCATTGTCAGGGTCGTTGAGATATACAAAATTGTTTTGCTCAATTAGAAAGTTGGGATTTAATTCAAGTCCACAGACTTGAGAAATATTCGTACTTTCATTGCTGACATTAAGTAATTTGTCAATTCTGACAAGCCTGATATTTGTTTCATCATAAACCCAAAATCCATTATTGTATGATGTACAAGCTAAAGATGATTGGTCAAGTTTTAGGTTTGATAATTTAATACTGCTTCCTGATAAACTTAAAGTGTTATCTAAGAAATCGATTTGAGCAAAATCTTTATAAAACACAAGGATTTTTAATGGGTCACTGGCGTCAACAAATGAAATGTTCCCTGCATTTAAATTGCTGAAAGTTTTCAATAACTTTCCATCAGAATCATATTTTAACAGATTGTTTGCCTTAACCAAATAGATATTACCTAGTTTATCAGTAGTAATAAAATCACCCTTTACTTCAATAGTTTTTTCAAGTTTAAAATCATTTGTTTTAAACAAAGAAAAAAGCGAAAAAGCGATAATTATAAATAGTGTTTTCATTTTTATTTAATCATTTAAGAATATAGCTATTTAACCATATCCATACGGACTTCCTTCGGTCGTAAATGTTAACAATTTCTAATATCTAATTTCTAAATACTAAACAATTTTAATTTTCCAATATCCAAAATTTCAAACAATTTAACAATTGAAACATATAACCATTTAACCATAAAAGAAATAAAAGGACATATAAGTTTTTAACCAAAAAACAATTTAACAATATAACAATTTAACAATCAAACAACTCAACAATCTTCACAACTTATCATTAAAATTTCTTCAACATATTTTCTGTCGTTTGACAATCTAGGTACTTTATTTTGTCCACCAAGTTTGCCTTTTTGCTTTAACCAGTTATAAAAGGTATTCTTGGGCATAGTTTTGACGATGGGTTTCCTTAACACCATATCATGATATCTTTTAGCTTCGTAATCAGAATTCAAAGATTTCAAAGTATTATCTAAAATTTCGTTGAAGTATTCAATATTATTTGGTTCCTTTTCAAATTCAATTAGCCATTCATGGGCTGCATTTTCATTATTTTTAAAATAAACTGGTGCAGCAGTATATTCAGTAATTATTGCATGAGATTTTTCGCAAGCCACGGCAAGGGCTTTTTCGGCATTTTCAATAATAAGTTCCTCACCAAAGGCATTAATGAAATTTTTTGTTCTTCCTGTTATTTGAATTCTAAACGGACTAAGCGATGTAAATTTAATTGTATCTCCAATCAAATATCTCCAAAGCCCGGCATTTGTGCTAATAATCAAAGCATAGTTTTTATTTAACTCAACCTGGTCAAGCAATATTGTTTTTGGATTCTCAAGTCCAAGCTGGTCAGTTGGTAAGAATTCATAATAAACTCCATAGTCAAGCATCAGAAGCATTTCGTCAGAATTTGATTGATCCTGAATGCCAAAAAATCCCTCCGATGCATTATAAGTCTCAATATAATTCATGTTGGACGGAGTTATCTTTTTAAACTGTTCTCTGTAGGGATTAAAATTCACTCCACCGTGAGCAAAAAGTTCAAGATTTGGCCAGACTTCTTCAATATTTGATGTGCCTGTAATTTCAAGAATTCTTTTTAGCAAAAGTAATGTCCAAGAAGGAACACCTGAAATATTTGTAACATTTCGTTTGCTGGTTATTTTTGCAAGCTTTTCAATTTTATGTTCCCATTTATCCATCAATGTAACTGACAAATTTGGTGTTCGGATAAACTCTGCCCAAAAAGGTAAATTTTGAATAAGAATTGCTGAAAGGTCACCGTAATATGATTCATTATTTACTTCACTAAGTTTATGACTTCCACCAATTGCTAAGCTTTTGCCCTCATAAAGCATTGAGTCAGGATTATTGTTAAAATAAATTGCCAATGAATCTTTTCCACCTTTAAAATGACAATCTTCAAGGGCTTCATTACTAACAGGAATAAATTTGCTTTTACTATTTGTTGTCCCTGATGATTTTGCAAACCATTTTATTTCAGAATTCCATAAGACGTTTTGCTTGCCATTTCTTATTTTGTCAATATATGGTTCTAGTGATTCATAATCGCTTATAGGAACTCTATCTCTAAACTGATGTGGGTTTTTAATTGAGTTATAATCAAACTTTTTTCCCCATTCAGTATCTTTTGCTGAAGTGATTAAACGATTGAACCATTCGTCCTGCACATCATGTGGATATTTTATAAAAAGCTCAATTTGATGAAGACGCTTTTTCATTAGCCATGCTATAAATGAGTTCAATAAAGGCATAAGGTGAATTTAAATAATAGTTTGCAATTTACGAAAAACTGGCTTAATAAATTGTTGAAAGCTGAAAAGAAATATTTTTACTACATTTAAACTCTAAAACTTTTGAATTATTTCAATGATAAATTATCCTAATTGTAAAATAAATCTTGGTTTGTCGGTGACGGAAAAACGTACTGATGGCTTTCATAATATTGAAACTATATTCTATCCTGTAGGACTTTGCGATATTTTGGAAATTATAGTTTCACCCAATAACCGTTTAGTATTTCAAGCTTCAGGATTGGAAATTGATGGTGATGCAAATGAAAATTTGTGTGTAAAAGCTTTTGAATTGCTAAAATGGAAATTAAATATTCCTGAAGTTCATATTCATTTACATAAAATAATTCCTTTTGGTGCCGGTTTGGGTGGCGGTTCAGCGGATGCTGCTTTCACAATTAAACTTTTAAATGAGCTTCATTTTTTGTCATTATCAGAAGAAGAGCAAATAAATTTTGCAAAAAAACTTGGTGCTGATTGTGCTTTCTTTATTAAAAATAAACCTTTGTTTGCTTTTGGAAAAGGAGATGAATTTGAAGATATAGAAATTGATTTAAAGGGATACTATATTGTAATTGTTAAACCTGATATTTCAGTAAATACTTCACTTGCTTATTCACAAATCAAAGCCCAAAAGCCTGAATTGTCAATTAAAGATGCCATAAAAAAGCCAATCAAAGAGTGGAAAGATTGCTTGAAAAATGATTTTGAAAAAGTGGTTTTTGAAGAATATCCTGAAATAAAAAAAATCAAAACCGAACTTTACGAATCAGGAGCGGTGTATGCAAGCATGAGTGGAAGCGGCTCGGCAGTTTATGGATTGTTTGATGAAAAACCGGAAATTGATGGGTACTTTGGGAACTGTTATGTTTGGGAGGGTGAGTTTCAGGTTTGACACTTCGACTCCGCTCAGTGCAAGGGTTTCAGGTTTGACTCTCAGTGCAAGGGTTTAAGGTTTGTACAAAGACACTATTAAAAATTAATTTTCAAATTTACAGGAAAACTTACCTTTACAAAAAATTACAATTATGCAAGAACCAATAGCTCATTTTTACAATAAATTCGGAATCGAAACTCAACAAATTTCAGAAATTGTTTGTGGAGAAAAATATGTTGGAGTAAAACTTATAAATGGTAATATCGGAGTTTGTGCAACTTTATTTAATGAAGTAAATATCTCAATTGAAGAACTTGAAAACTTTGATATTAATTCAATCCCACATAGAATTGTTGCCAATGCATACTTTAATGCTTTACTGAATTACGAAAGAGAATACGAAAAGCAAATTGATATTTTCGATGAAATTGATTTTCAAAAATACAAGAATATAGTTATGGTTGGATTTTTTGGTTCGCTTACTGAAAAGTTTAAAAAAGCCTCAATCAATCTTTCAATTTTTGATTTGGAAAGTCAAAGCTCAGAAGTAATTGACATCAAGAAACAAAAAGAATTTCTTTCAAAAGCTGATGTAGTAATCCTGACTTCAACCACAGTTTTTAATAATACATTTCTGGATATAGTAAATTCAACTTCTGGAAACTGTAAAATCTTCACTCTCGGACCTTCAACCATACTTCATCCTGATATGTTTAAATACAAAAATATTCATACAATATTTGGTTCGATTTTCGGAAAAGACGAAAAGGAATTATTTGAAATTATCAGAAATGATGGGGGGACTAAGAGTTTTCTTCACATAATGCGAAAGGTATGCTATGAAAAATAATGTTTCAGGTTTCGGGTTTCAAGTTTTGAATTCTAACAATCTTATTGAGAAGTTTGCAAACCCCCAATTTCTAATTTCTAATTTCAAATTACTAATTCAACATCACAAATATTTAAAATTTAATTAAATTGCACAAAAATTATTAATTAAAAAATACAGACAATATGTTTAACGTAAATGAATATTTCGACGGAAAAGTAAAATCATTAGGATTTGAGAATAAAGAAGGTGCAGTAACAATTGGAGTTATGGCAGCAGGTGAATACGAATTTGGGACTTCATCAATAGAATTTATGACAGTTACTTCAGGTAAAATGACAGTTTTACTACCCGGAGAAAGCGAATGGAAAATCTTTAACGAATACGAAACTTTTATAGTAGAAAAAGATACTAAGTTCAAAGTAAAAGTTGGTGAGGCTACTTCTTATAAGTGTGTTTATAAATAGCAATGGATTGATTGTTAAAAAGAAATACCGGATATCATTAAGTAAAAGTATTTTGCTAATATTTTTATTTTCTTTTGTATTAAATGCATCTTCACAAGACAAACGCTTCTTGGGAACTTTTTCAGATTGCAAAAAGAATTGTCTAGAATTTACGAAAATCACAATTAATCCAGATTGTACTTTTGTAATGATTCTATTTTGTGACAATGGGGGAATTAGAGAAGTTGAAGGAAGCTGGACTTCAAATAGTGATACGATCTGTTTAACGACAATTATACAGCCTAATCCGAGTATTCTAGTTAATATTGTTGAAGATTTAATCATGGATGAGCTAAGTAATGATACTACTGATATTTCTTTTTCCTATCAAACAGATAGTATTGATTTGCCCTTTTCGATGGGGGAAATAATTATTAATGACACGATTGAAGAGAAGCTCGACATGAATGGTACTTTTAAAACAACTAAAATTAAGGTTGAAAAAATTAAGGGGACTTCTATTATTTAAATCATTGTTATTCCAACAATTAAACGTATATTTGTGTTTTAATTAAACAATTAAGCTATGAACACAAAAACATACAAAACAACAGGAAATAGAGGATTATTTGATGAACAAG
>JAIPBB010000057.1 GCA_021739805.1 Saprospiraceae bacterium
AAACAGGTTTACGACCTTTTGAATTATAAGCATGTACCATTCCATAGAAAAAAATCCGTAGTGGTACCTGTGGAAATTTCAAAAAATGATTCTTCTTGATATCAAGTAGTTATAAATTATTGACTGCAATGTGGGTTAAACCTAAATCAACACCTATGCGTTTATCATATATACTCAAGTTTTCAAAAGTTGGGCATATTCTAAATTGCACTAAGTACCCCAATAATTCATTACCCATTCTATGATGAAAATCTATTCCAATTTGTTGACCAATACTAAAATCAGCATTAGAAAATTTACTTAACCCAGATATACGTAATATTGGTCCAATACCCGATAAATCATCATAAAAAAAGAAGTGTTTATTAATCCCGATTTCTACTTCATTATATTTCCCCAATCGCCAATTAAGTCCTATCTCGAATCCAAAATAATCAAATATATCTGGTAAACAATCATTATTCTTTGAAGGGTTTTGATTTGAAATGATTTCCTTCAAAGATGAATATTTTGTATTATATGCCTTGTATAGGAAAAAGCCGCTTGTGTGGTAATTTCTATAAGATTCTTCGGAACTAATCGAGTAATTTTTCTTTAAAGAATTTTTATGCGTAATTATTAATGGCTTTTTCTGTCCAAATGAAAAACCGAATAATATTACCAAAAATACTAGAATTAATATTCTCATTGACTTTCCTTGAAGTTATTTATATCCTAATAAAACATAAATCTGTTTTGGTTTATTATATCAACCCTAAACAATTTTCAATTAAGCTTGAATACAATGCAACACAAATATAACAATTCTTTTTTTATTTAGTAGATAAAATATTTAGAAGCAAATTGTTGAAGACTAAGTTTACAGCAATGATTTCACTCCTGAAATTCAAAAACGCTATAATGAGTTTTATCTTTTGAATATTAAATTCATTTCAGATAACTCTTGTCCAATTTGATGTATTCCTGTCAATATTTTTTCTGTCTGATTGTCTGATGGTTTTTTATGTCCCTGTATATATTGAGATAATAAAGTAGGATTCATTCCAATTTTTTCAGCAAGGAATTTTGAATTCAAAACTTTATAATATAGGAAGAATTGAGTAAAGTCAATTTCAAATTTTAGATTTTCATGAGTAATTTCATATCTATCTTCAAAATACAATTGGGTTGCTTCATAAGAATTATTTATTAATTCAGGAACAGTCCTTCCTGTTGTAAAAATTGGGTATTCTTCAGAATAAGCTGAAAATCCGGTATTGGTTTTTTCAACTATTATTTTTATTTTTTTCTTTAATGTTTCCATTGCATTAGTTTTTAATTCCTGCGTCTTTCAGAATTTTCTTTTCAAGTCCTTTCCCAACTTCCTGATTACCATGATTTGGAAAAATTATTATTCCTTTTTTTTGTCATGTTTCAGTTTGACATGTGAACCTTTCTGAGAAATAGGATACTAACCATCTTTTTTCAGGATTCGGAATAATTCTGAACATTTCATGTTTTAATTTTTCATTTATACTAGTACTGAAACATTTTGCCAAATCTCTAACTCCATTTAGTACCGCATTACTACTTCTAATCAGCTTGTGCTTCGCAAACCTGATAAGAATTAGTATAAAACCTAATGCAAAAGTAAATTATTATTTACCTTTATGCAAATATTTTTTTATATTTAATAGATAAAATATTTAGAACCATATTATTGAAAACGAAGTTTACAGCAATGATTTTATTTCTGAAATTCAAAAAAGATATGATGAGTTTTATGGGGAGATAAGGGAGTTTGTGGTTGGGGTGGCAATTATGGAAAAGATAGGGATTAGTATGAAATGCACATCTACAAAAGTACATCGAATGAGATGATGATCCCGATGGCTATCGGGATGGGCATTCCATCTTAGATACAAATGAAGTTCGGGTACATAATAAACTTATATGTAAGACAATCAGTTAAATAACAAAATTTAAACAGATAAAAAAACATTTATTGTTCTAGCTTGAGCGATTTGTTTGAGAATTTATATTCACGCTACATTACTAATATCAATACCATATTTAAAAATCTCATTTGCCAGTGGATTTGTCCTGTTAAAATCTTCGTATTCAAATGGATGTGGCTCAATTCTTAAATCAATTTTACGTCTAAGTTTCATCATCTCTATTTGAGCATCGATGATATCATTAACATGAGTTAAAACAATTGCAATGTCAATATCGCTATCATCATGGTTTGTGCCCTTAGCATAACTACCAAATAAAATGACGCTTTGAATGTCAAATTTATTCTTAATAAAATCAATATAATTTCTAGCTATTTCTATTGCTTGTCCTTTATCCATGAGCGAAGTTTTAGAATTTTGTCAATCCATTCTTTTGTGTATTCAGGTGTACACTTTCTGTAAAATGCCTGTTTATAACTATCGTATCTTGCATTTAGATTAAAAGCTGTAATCGTATCAAGCCAATCAAGCTGTTCTTCTGAGAAATTCAAATTGGAATAGCTTGCTAATTTAGTTAAATCATGTGTAAACGGTGGGTGATCATTTTTTGCTATAACTACTGAAGCTTTTATTAATTTCTCTATTACAATGTGACCAATGAATAATGACCAATTATAATCTTTTGATTCATACATGTGAATCATTGTTGAATAGTCTTTATCAGAACTGTCAATCCAGTGTCTGAAAATTTTCCCTATATCAATATTATCAGCCATGAATTTTCTTTTTCACAAAGATAAACCGATTAGATGGATTTGCAAAATAATTCTTCAATTCAATTGTGAAGCAAAACATAATGTTTAGTGATATAAATCGCTAATTATTATAATTGTTGCAATTAGTGGTTGTTAACGAAAACTTTATAACCTATTGCTATTTATTATCTTGTCCTGTAAAAGTTATTGCCGGTTTTGCATGATAATTATCTTTTTTCCAAAATCTAAGCAGAAAATCAATATCATCTAAATAAATTTCCCCAATACTTTTACTGAAAAATGCTAATTCATTTTTACAATTATTAATACAATACATTGCCAATTCAGTAGATATACCTTCGTTCATTAATAATCGCATTATGTGCTCATCACTATTTTCTTCTTCAAAGTAGGGATTGGTTGGCAAAGGAAATGCTGAGTTAACATCTAAGGCAATTTCGCATCCGCTTTTTGGATTGTAAAACACTAAGCCAGTTTCTGATACTTCTGTAAAATCTTTAAATTTATCATTTGTACCAAAAAAGCCATCACTCTTTGCTCTTTGTCTTGCTTCTTTTATTTCCTTATCTGAGAGATTTAATGATTTCGTGAAGAAATCAATATATTCTTTAAAGAAAGCTTCAATTTTTTCTGCCGGTAAAAAAGCTATTTGTGAGCCATTATTAAAATCTTTAAAAGCTGTTAATTGCATTTCGAGTGTTTTATTAACATCATTTTTTTGATGGTCGATAAAATTAACTGCAGCTCTGCTTTCTAATGAGTTTTTTTCATCTAAAATTAAATCAGGATTAAATGGTTGTTGAAATGACACACCGGAAAACCACCATTCATTCTTCCATTGAGCAATTCCCATAAATAGTATTGTGTCAACTTTTTTCAAACTGTCGGAATAGTCATAAGACTTTTTTGTTAATTCGAATTTTTTACCTGATGCTATGTGTTCTATAAATATATGAAAATCATCTTGTCCCTTATATAAGAAGAAACCTACTATCCTTTTAGAAATATTTAAATAGTCAGAACTAAGTGAATGTTTGTCGCCTAATATTTTTGCAGCCCATTCCTTTCCTTGAAGACTTAGCAATCGAGTGTGGCTATTATGCAGAGTGCTATCCCTGTTTTCGTTTAAAAACATGATTATGTTTTCATCATCATTTTTTTCTTCAATTATTTCCAGTTCATCTTCTATTAATTTTATACAAGTATCCGGGTAAAAAAGATAGGATTTAAATAAAATTGTATCAATAAGATTGCGGGCAACATAATAATCGGTTTCGTTTTCATCTATTTGATAAAATGATTTCAAATACTCATTTTCGGGTGCATATTCCCATGCCTTTTCAAAAATGTCCATCACTTTTTCTGATGTTTCAAGTATAAAATCATTATAAGTGTAAATAAATTTTTCTTCCTGTATAGTGTTAAGAAAATACCAAATCAGAAAACTTATGTCCTGAATATTAATTTCTTCCTCATAGTATTCATCCAAATTGTAAAACGGAAGTTGTTTTTCGTACAATCCTTTGTGAGTTTTAATAAAAGTATTCCAGATATTTGTTTCGGAGATTAAATCTTCGAGATATGAAGTTAAAAAACACGCTAATATGTCTATATCTTTTTTGTCAATATACTTTAGTAAAACAAACAATTGCTTATCGTTTATAATAGTTTGCTTAACTTTATTACTAAGTGTAAGATAATAATGGTCGGTAGCTGTTTGTTTTTCGTATGGTTTTAGCACTAACCAATCTTTAATAAATATTCTTTTATTCATTCAAATTATAATGTTAATTGTCTGTTTGTAAATTTTGAAACGAACTGCTATTCGTCAACATCATTAGTTTTGAAAATTTTAATAAAAATAAAAATATTAAATGGATTTACACTACTAACAATAAATTATTTCTGAAATTCAAAAACGATATGCTGAGTTTTATCTTTTGAATATTAAATTCATTTCAGATAACTCTTGTCCAATTTGGTGTATTCTTGTTAATATTTTTTCTGTCTGATTGTTTGATGGTTTTTTCAACTATTTTTTTTATTGTGATTAAAAAGCCCGAATAGCACGCACATGTTCGGTGTAGTACTTAGTGGTGATACCCTGGGTGCCATTGTTGAAGGCCTGTCCCCATGCATAGTCGCTACTGTTCTCGGTAGAACTCCAATAGAAACCACCAGTAAAACCGCCAATCGCAGTTTGATTCAGGTAAAGCTTGTTTAACTCATCCTTGCTGGGTAAATACCAGTCGGAATAACTATTTAATACTAAATCATAACACAATTTAGCGGCATAGCTTCCTGTTCCCTGAACGCTAACAATGGAATTTGTATTTGCATTTCCTGTGCCTATTGCAGTAGCCGTTGCTCCAGTTGTTACCCAAGTTCCATTATACCATATTATACCAGTGCTTTGGTCGGATGGTGCTGCTATTAAGCCATGTTGCACAGAGGCATTGTAACCCGGGTCACCTGCTTGTAATAAGTAAGCTACAATACCACCTTGGTAGTTATCTCCAATGGCTAATGTTGATGATGCTGTCGTAAAAAAGTTCTGATTTCCATAAGCAGTGCCAACACTATTTGTGGCATAAGCCCGCACATAATAGCCTGTGCTTGCTGAAAGACCTGTTATGCTGCTGGTAAATGTTCCTGTGCCACTTCCATTTGTGGTATGGCTTCCTGTGGCAACAGGATTTGTTGTTGTGCTCCAGCAAACTCCTTTAGCAGTTACAGTTGCTCCACCATCGGAAGTTACATTACCTCCTGAATTTGCTGAAGTTGACATAATAGATGAAATTGCTGTTGTAGTAACAACAGGAAGGGTGACAGGTGTTGCTGTTGTAAAAGTAAGTTCATTGCCATAAGCCGTACCCACACTATTTGTGGCATAAGCCCTTACGTAATAAGTTGTACTTGCTGTAAGACCTGTTATGCTGCTGGTAAATGTTCCGATGCCGGTTCCATCTGTTGTATGGTTTCCGGTGGCAACAGGATTTGTTGTTGTGCTCCAACAAACACCTTTCGCATTTACAGTTGCTCCACCATCGGAAGTTACATTGCCGCCGCTTGTGGCGGTAACAGTTGTTATTGAAGTTGCGGAATCTGTTGTGACAGTGGGAATAGAAGTAAAAATAAATGTAATAGTTTTGCTTGAAGTTGGCACATCACTTATCATTGAACTGTAAATACCTGAAAATCCGGTAAAATGTAAAGTGTCACCGCTTGTGTATGGCATATTTGAAATTGATTTTGTTCTTTGTAATTTATAAGCATCAGCATCATGTTTTTCAATTCCAAGATATTCTATTTTCGCTTCGCTTTGTGCTGTGTTTAATGATATTAATTTTGCTGTGTAGAGATAGTTTTCCCCTATTATATTAACAAAATAAATACCTTGTTTTAAGCCTGTTATAAGACATATTTGAATTCCTTGAACAAAGACATTGCTTTTCTGTAAAACTTCTTTGCCGGATATATCATAAATTATCAGTCGGGCATTGCCGGCTTTTTTTGCATAGAAAGATAATTTGGCTTGCCCTTGCATAGGGTTGGGATAAATTTTTACATCCAATTTATTTACACTCAAGTCACTAATACCAGCTGTTCCGGTTAAATGTAATGAATCATTTCCGAATATCGTAAGCGAAGTTCCTTGGGTAATGTTTTCCACTTGTACACTGTCGATTGTAGTTGCAGATCCTGTTGCTGCAAAGCTTATAATATAATTCTGTGCACTGGTTTTTAATGCTATTGAAAACATTAAAAAAACTCCTAATAATACAGAGGAGTATATCCAAATTCTGTTTTTTGTTTTCATTTGAATGTGTTTAGTCGTTATTTCTTGTTAATAAAATTCTTTATCTTTTTTAATTATTATGTGTGTTGAAAATCCAATTTTATAGTTTGATAAAATTACAAAATTTCACATGGTAATTGAATTTTAATAATTTATTTTTTTTCTTCAATACTTTTTAGTTTATTATTGAAATGGATTGATTGCAAATGATTTATCGTAATTAATGTTTGGGTCAGGTATGTCATTTGTAATTATTTTAAATTGAATTTTGATAAGACAATTAAATAAATGTTGATTGCAAAGTTTACAGCAATGACTTTACTCCTGAAATTCAAAAACGATATGCTGAGTTTTATCTTTTGAATATTAAATTCATTTCAGATAACTCTTGTCCAATATGGTGTATTCTTGTTAATATTTTTTCTGTCTGATTGTTTGATGGTTTTTTTAAACTATTATTTTAATTTTTTTCTCAATTGCATATTTAATAAGCCCAACTGTATTTCTTAACCTTAATTTACTAAGCAAATTCCTTCTTTGTGATTCGATTGTATGAGGGCTTAGTCCTAAAAAATTTTGCTATTTTCAGGAGTTGTAAATTCCTGGGCAATATATTTTATGAAAATTAGATAAGAATTACTAAATTTGCCCAAAACAAAACAGAATGGCAAAACACAAAATCGACATTGAAAAATTTGAAAAAGTAGCAGGCAAACTCAGTTCTCTGGCACATCCAATGAGAATAGCTATTATTGGTCTTCTTGATGATAATCCAATGAATGTTACATCTATTTATCAAAATCTTCAAATATCACAAGCATTAACTTCAATCCATTTGCAAATTCTTAGAGAAAATGGATTCTTATCTAAAAGAGCAGATGGGAAAAGCACTGTTTATTCATTGAAAAAAAATGCTTTATTGAAAATTCTGGAGTGTGCTGATTGTTTGCAATAAGTTTAAAAACCAACAAACCAAAATGGTTTAACATTTTATCCTATGCTTCTCTAGAGAATTAATTTCGCCTGTATTTTTATTTCACTTTTTAGTTATTTCTCTTATATAAATTACGAATGCTCTAATTTATATCAAAATTTTGTTAATTTTGAGCATATGGTATGAAACCGAAATAATAGATATTGTGGATTAGGCTAAAGAAGCTTTAAGTCTAGCAACAAAGAATTTTTAAACATTTTTTTACAAAATTGAATTCCTGATGTAAAGGGTTTCTCTAAACGAAACCTTGAAAATATGCGAAGGTGGTTTAATTTCTATAAGGATAATAGTTCAATTGCAAAACAAGCTGTTGTGCAAATTCCGAATAAGATAAAAAATGAAATTAGTCAACAAGATGTTGACCTAAATATTAACGATTAATAATACAATCCACAACATAGCATTTTCTTGTCCACATATAAAATCGCCAACTTTGGTAGAATGAAAGCTAAAGATAAATGCAGTATTTGGATGAGATTTTATAATTTGGATTAACTTCTCATTATCAAATTTTTTTTGGAAACGGAATCAATAAATACAAAATTCAAGAAAAGCTTACACTATGTTTACACCATAAAATAAAATAAGCCTTATAGATTTATCTAAAAGGCTTATTATGAGAGTGGGACGTACTGGAATCGAACCAGTGACCTCATGCCTGTCAAGCATGCACTCTAAACCAACTGAGCTAACGTCCCTTTTTATTGAAGCTCTATACCAATAAACGAAGTGAAATCCATCTGGACTGAGCTAAGGTCTCAAATTATATTCGGCTGCAAATTTAAAGAAAAACAAACTAATATTTTAATGTTAGTAATTTTTAATTTAATCTCAGTTTAGCAATTCTATTCATAAATCAATTTTATATCTTTGCCTTATTATTAACTTAAATAAAAAACAAATGAAAAAGTTTTTTTTACATTCTTTATTAATCTCAATGTTGTTATCTACAACAGCTTTAACTTTTGCACAAAATAAAATAGAATTAGAAGATATATGGGAAAACTATACTTTTAGTCCTAACTTTATTTCTGATATTCGTTCAATGAATAATGGTGAACAGTACTGTGTTTTAAAAAATAACGAAATTGTTCTTTGTGATTATAAAACAGGAAAAGAAGTCACAAAATTGCTAAAGCTCACACAATTAAATAAAGCTGCCGGTATAGGAAAAATTCAAATTAATGATTACTCATTTAGTCCCGATGAATCAAAAATTTTAATTGCAACCAAAACTGAAAGAATCTACAGGCATTCAACCCGTGCAGAGTTTTATATTTGGGATATTAAAAACGAAAAGCTTTCAAATTTATCAGAAAACGGAAAACAGCGATTAGCAGAGTATTCACCTGATGGGACTAAGATTGCATTTGTTAGAAAGAACAATTTGTTTGTTAAAGATATTGTGAAAAATATTGAAATTCAAATTACAAAAGATGGTTCAGATGGAAAGATAATCAATGGAACAACCGATTGGGTTTACGAAGAAGAATTTAGCTTCACTAAAGGTTTTTATTGGTCTCCTGATAGTCGAAATATTGCATTTTATAAGTTTGATGAAACTAATGTTAAGGAGTACTCAATGGAAATTTACGGTAAACTTTACCCTGAAAAATATAATTATAAATACCCAAAAGCAGGGGAGGACAATTCAATTGTGAGTATCAATGTTTATGATGTAATAAATTCAAGTATAAAATCAGTTGATATTGGTGATGAAAAAGATATTTATATTCCCAGAATTAAATGGACAAATGACCCTAATTTACTTTCTATTCAGCGAATGAATCGTTTGCAAAATAAATTGGAAATCCTTATTGCCAACATTAATAATGATAAAACTGAAGTTGTTTACACTGAAGAAAACAAATATTATATTGACATTACAGACAATCTGACTTTCCTGGATGATAATGAACACTTTGTGATTAATAGCGAAGCTGATGCTTATAATCATATTTATCTATATAATTTTAAACTGAAGAAATTAACTCAACTAACAAAAGGCGAATGGGATGTTATTGAGATAAAAGGGGTTGATAAAAAAAAGAAATTGGTTTATTATATCTCTGCTGAGGATTCACCACTTGAACGATATTTATACTCAGTGAAACTTGACGGCAGCAAGAAAACTAAGATTTCACAAAGAAAAGGATGGAATGAAGTTGCATTTAGTGAAAATTACAAATATTATATTAACACCTTTTCTGATGCAAACACACCGCCTTATTATTCGATTAATACATCGAATGGTGATATGAAAATCGAACTTGAAAACAATTCTGCTTTGATAAAAAAAATGCAACTCTATGGTTTTTCAAAGCAAGAATTCTTTACAATAAAAACTTCTGAAGATATTGAATTAAATGCCTGGATGATAAAGCCAAAGGATTTCGACCCAAAGCGAAAATATCCT
Organism: Saprospiraceae bacterium; assembly: GCA_021739805.1. The sequence continues at coordinate 9,923 of JAIPBB010000057.1, forward strand.
GTGTTTATGTATGTTTATGGTGGACCCGGTTCTCAAACTGTTGAAAATAGTTGGGGATGGAGTAATTATATCTGGTTTCAAATGTTAGCTCAAAAAGGCTATATAGTTGTTTCGGTTGATAATAGGGGCACCGGGGCTAGGGGAGAAGAGTTTAAGAAATGTACATACGAAAAACTTGGAGATTTGGAAACCAAAGACCAGATTGAAGCAGCTAAATGGTTAAAATATCAGCCTTATGTGGATAGTGATCGAATAGGTATTTTTGGATGGAGCTATGGTGGGTATATGTCAACATTATGTATTACAAAAGGAGCAAGCTATTTTAAAATGGCTATTGCAGTTGCACCTGTAACCAATTGGCGATATTATGATAATATCTATACTGAGAGATTTATGAGAACACCCCAGGAGAATGGTACGTCTTATGATTCTAATTCACCAATATCTCATGTTGAAAAATTGAAAGGGAGTTATTTGCTGGTTCACGGAACTGCTGATGATAATGTTCATATACAAAACTCTTACGACCTTATTAGTGCTTTAGTTAAAGAGAATAAAGCTTTTGAAATGCAATTTTATACTAATAAAAATCATGGTATTTATGGTGGTAAAACACGCTTGCATTTATACAATAGAATGACAGAATTTATTTTTGATAATTTATAAAAACTCTAGCATTCCGATTATTTGTAATTTTTTGTATATTCTGAAAAACCTCTGGTGAAAGTTTCCGGATAAGTTTGTTCTATTGTTTTATTGCTCAATTGCTCTATTGTTTCATTTTTCTTTTTTAAACCCATCTTTCATTCTGAGTTGATTCATTTAGAAATGGGAGCATATTTTAAATGACAAGACACAATTGTTAGGGGAATATTTAGGGGGCTTTTAAATAGAGATTCCTCATTCCACTTCGCTCTATTCGGAATGACAAATCGTAATTGTTATGGGAATATTTAGGGGCGGCGAAGCCGCCCCTAAATATTCCAACTCCTTAATAGAGACACTGTCATTCCGAACGAAGTGAGGAATCTCACCTTTGAAAGCCCCTAGCACGTTTGTCATTGGTAGTATCCCGACTGAATTTTAGGATGTAAAAAGGCGGATGAGTTAATGGTTCATTATTTAAACCTTTAGTATTTGTAACACACAAAAAAACCTGCGACATTAGCCGCAGGTTAAATTCGGAATTATCATTTAATAATTATTGTATAATTACTTTTCTAACAATATTCATTTCTTCATTAATCAACCTAACAAAATATATTCCTTTTGGCATATTTTCCAAGTCGAAATTGTTTTGGTATTCACCTTCAAACACAATATTGTCTTCTTTGTAAATCAATTTTCCTAAGGTATTGAAAATGCTGAGTTGAAGATTCTCTTTCGCAGGAGATAGCAGGTGAATTACAAATTTTCCGTTATTAGGATTAGGAAAGATATTTACTCCTAAGTTATTTCCAACAATTTCATGGATTCCGGTTGTGTCAGGAGTGATAACTGCTATTGTATTTGCAACATTCGACCGTGAAGAATTAAAGTTAGTATTTGCTTTTGAGAAAATTGAATCAGGATAACATCCATGTGGAGATAATATTTCAATCTGGTAAAAAACAGTATCTCCGGGAGGATTTAAATCAGTATAAGATGATAAGGTACTTTGTATTTGAGTTAATAAAGTCATACTTGCACTATCAGCTCCTCTGTAAATTGCATATGAGCCAAATTGGAAGCCATGGTAACCATCCCAAATTAAGTTATAAGTTCCGGGAAGTCCTTTATTGATTGTAAGATGCATAGTTTTATGATAAGGACTCATTGCAGTTTCACTTCCACATGTGTCACTAGCTGTTAATCTATATCTATATGCTCTTACAGCAGGATTTGAGTTCATATCAACAAAAATTGAAGGTTGAGTATTATCTACCTGACCAATTTTATTATAAACTCCTGCTGCTGTGGATTCACGATAAATAAAGAATGAATCAACCAGTGCTGATGAGCTTCTTTCCCATATAATTCTATTATGATTTGAACTATCAACACCAACAATACAAATTTCAGGTGGTTGTAATAATGAAGCATTAACAATAAATGGAGTTGAAACCAAAGCACAACTATTTATATCGGTTGTGGTTATTGTGTAGTTGCCTGAGTATTTCACATAAATACTTTGGGTTGTTTGCCCGGTTGACCACAAATAACTATTATAAAATGTATTTACAAATAACTCCATACTATCATTCGTACATGGTCTGATACTGTCATTTGAACTAATTACAGGAATTACACTTGGGTGATTGCCGAGAATAAATGGATTTGATGTCCTGGAACAAACAGTATCGTTAACGATAACCCTATATTCACCAGCTAATTTAGCATAAATAGAAGATGTGTCAGCGCCCTGGATGACAACTCCATTGCGTAGCCATTGATAATTCCAACCTGAACCTGCATTTGCTGATAGCAATAAGCTGTCATTAACGCAAATTATTGCAGAACCGCTGGGACTTATATTAGCTACTACAGAGCAAGGATTTGGCGAACCACCGGTACAACTAATATAATTTGGTTTTACAAGAGTGTCACGGCATCCGGTTGAAATATTTTCTGCAATTAAAGTAACATCGTAAGTTCCATCAAATTGATATGTATGGAATGGCTGCATAAATGTAGAATTATTTCCATCACCTAAATCCCAATAAAAGTAATAGTTGCTTGAGTTAGGGGTTTGATTATTGAATGATACAATAAATGGTGGAGCTGTAAAAGAATTTGGTGTTGCCGTAAAAGCAAGATTAAAGTTGTTTGTATTAACAGTAATTGTCTTTGGTGTTGATGATTTTGAACATCCTGTTACAGTATTTGTTACTACAACATGATAAAGACCACCGGAATTAGCAATATAGAATGGATTTGTAGCACCTGCAATTATATTGTTGTTTTTATACCATTGGTGTGCTAAATTTGTTCCTGTATTTGCATAAAGTGCAACGCTGTCTCCATTACAAAATGTTGTGCTTCCAATGGAAGTGATTATTGCTTCAGTTGAGTTAATAATTACATTAGAACTATGAGTAGAAGAAACACAATTGTTTTCACTAACCACTAAACTAATAACTTTTGTTCCTGCAGAGTTCCATTTAATTTGATATGGACCTTGTCCTGAGCCTGAAATTATAATTGCATTATCAAAGTTCCAATTATAGGTAGCGGCACTGCTGGCATTGCCGGTATAAGTTACTGTAATTGTATTGCCTGTACACGCATTCGAAATAACACTGAAATTTGCTATTGGTAATGGATTAATCATCACAGAAATAGTGTTTGATGTGTCAGTACATAGATAATTGTTTGTAACTAAAACAGAATAATCTCCGGTTAAGTTTGCTGCTAAAAAGGAATTTGTATCATTTGGTAATATTGTTGAATTAAACAACCATTGATAAGAATAACCAAAACCTGAGTTTGCAAACAGAATTACACTATCACCAAAACAAACAGTTGTGCTTCCAATGGCTGTGATACTTGCAGTTTTATTTAAAACATTAGTGTAATTATAGGAAGTTGTTGAAGTACAACCACTATCAACAACATTTAGGCTAAGCTGTTTAACTCCACTTGTATCCCATGAAACTTGATAAGGTCCTGAGCCACTTCCACTATTTATAACTCCATAGTCGAAATTCCAGTTGAAGTTTGCACTTGACCCTGCTGTACCTTGATATGTTATTGTAGCCATAGAGTTAGGACAAACATTTGAAGGAACAGAGAAATTAGATGTAGGTGAAGAAACTACTTTTAGATTTTTTGTGTCAAAAGCTGTACAACCATTTGCATCAGTAAAAGAATAGGTAATAGGAATCAATCCGGGACCAGTAATTGATGGATAGAATACTCCAGAGGAAGAAGCAACACCTGCTCCACTATAATCTCCATTTGCAGGGCTTCCACCACTGAGAATTAATTGTGATTGATTTTCACAAATATCTGCGAAACTACTTAAAGTAACTGTTGGTAAAGAATTGACTATTGTAGAAACTGTATCTGCACCTGAACATCCTGAAACAGCATTGTAAGTGTAAATTAGTTGATTGCTGCCAACTATCGCTGACGCTGGGTTGAAAACGCTTCCACTAATGCCGTTACCTGTAAAAGTTCCACCTGATGGATAAGCAGTTAAACTAACAGTAGGGGAGTTAGTACAATAATTTGATGCAAGTGAAGAAGTTATAATTACAAATGGATTTTGATTAACAGTTGTTGAAATAGTATCGGTATTTGAACAGGCATTAACATCAGTATAATTGTAAAATATATTAACCAAGCCATTCGCCAAAGAAGGATTAAAAGTGTTCCCACTAACACCCGAACCCGAGAACACTCCACCGCTTGGAGTTGCACTTAGGCTCACCGGACTTGCATCTTCACAATAGGCTGAAGCTAATACTGTACTGATGTTGACTATCGGAGCAGATGTTACATTAGTGACAATTGTATCACTTCCTGTACATCCTGAAACATTTGTGTAATTATAAATAATTTGGTTACTTCCGATTAGGGCTGTTGCTGGATTAAATGTTGAACCACTTATGCCATCTCCACTGAAAGTTCCACCACTTGGGTATGCTGTTAAATTTACTATTGCTGAGTTGGAACAGTAATTTGAAGCAGGTGAAGTTGTAATAATTACATATGGATTTTGATTAACTACAGTTGAAACTGTATCAGTATTTGAGCAACCATTAGTATCAGTATAATTATAAAATATGTTCACGGTGCCATTTGCCATTGATGGGTTAAAAGTGTTAGCACTTATTCCCGGTCCTGAGAAAATTCCACCGGAAGGAGTTGCAGTTAAACTCACCGAACTTGCATCCGAACAATAAGCAGATGATAAAACAGTAGAAATATTTACTGTTGGAAGAGCGTTAACAATAGTTTGAATAGTATCAGAATTAGAACATCCGTAATTATCAGTATAAGAGTAAACAACCAGATTATTGCCAATATTTGCTGATGATGGATTAAAATAATTTCCTGTTAAACCATCACCGCTAAAAGTTCCACCTGTTGGATAAGCAAGCAGGTTAACAGGCATTTCACTTCTGCAATATGCAGAATTCAAACCGGAAATGATATTAACATTTGGTTTGGGACTTACTACTATATTTATGGTGTCAGACCCGGTAAAATTAAGGCTATCGGTAACAAATGAAATGTATGTGCCGCTTGTTCCAACTGTAATTGTTGATGATGTGTCAGACAATAGTATTCCATTTTTCATCCAATTATGTTTGTATGCAGGATTGGAATTGTATCCGGCATCAAGAATTACTGTTTCTCCCTGGCAAATTGTTGTGTCATTCCCAAGATCAACTTGAACTGCATCTATGATTCCAATATTATCGATGGCAACCATATAAGAACTTTGATTGCCATTAAAAAGACTTACTTGTATATAAACATATTCTCCTGCATAATCAGCAATTGGAATAGCTGTTTGATGTAAACCTTGTCCGTTCCAATAATTAGAGTTATTTATTTTATAAACCTTATTGTATGTATTACGGCAATCATTTGAAAGGCTAACAATTATTGAATCATCATAGTTTAAATTACCCATAACGGCATAATCAAAAACAAGATAACTTTCAGTTGTAACTTTTCCAATAGATCTGCGCATTTGTGCTTCATAAGGTGCATTAGTAACAGGAGATCCGCTAGAAGGAGGAGATATAGACATATATTGTTGGTAAACGTCTGCAAATAATGCTTTAGAAGTTAATCCGAAAAAGCCTCCATCCTGAACATAGAATCCATTGTAATTCCAATCGTTATCTCCATTTTCAAAATCTTCGATAAATGGAATTGTTTTATGATGCTCATTTTCTCCGTAAAACTTTGCTGTATCATTGAGTCTATTTACTGTATCTGTTGTTAAGTTAGTATATCCAATAACATCAAAATAACCGTTTTGAGTAGTATTGAAAATTCCTAAATAAACATAATCCATTCCAAAAGAAGGTATAGTGTCAGTATATGTTGCATTGTATGAATGGAATCCGTCATCTGCCTGAATACTGCAATAAACAGGAATGTTAGTTTCGCTTGAAAGTCCAAAATTCCTTATAATGGCATATATAGAGTCTGTTTCGCTGCCACATTCTCCACCAGATGAAGTAATGTTTAACACACCTACATCATGCAATGCGGGTTCCCATAGTCTAATATTGTCGATATAAACTTCATCTGCCATTCCATATCCGGAGCCTTGTTCATCATAACATAATACTGCTTCCAGAGAAATTGTAATATTCCCGCCAATATAGGACGAAAGGTCAAATTCAAGAGTTTCATTATTGCTATGGTCGTCAGTGTTGTTTGGTTGCCAAACGGAATCTCCTGTAAACGCAGCTTTTGCATAAGAAGTGCCGTTTATCATCACTCTGAACCAGTTGTTTTTAATGTCATATGTAGATTCATTTTGATAATCAAACATCAGCCTTAATACACTCATTCCTGTTGTGTTTATATCGCAAGAGTATAGTTTTGTAAAGTGTTCGGGATTATTTGCAAATGCATCTGTAACATTTGTTGGATAGTTCCAACCAGTGTTTGATTTTCCCTGCATCCTTACTGCTACCCAAGAATCTCCATTGTATTCAGTAGTTAGATTAAGCTTTGCTTCGCTACCTCTATAGCCTCTCAAATAAAGAGAAGTGCTATCTTCAAAATCTTCATAAAAAGGAGGAATAATAGTTCCAATTTTTTTAATCCACCAATTTAAAGTATCGTTTAATAGATTTTGATCATTTGCTAAGTTTGTAAATATGGATAAAAGATGCCAGCCGGGTGATGATAAATCGGCAGTATTAGTAAAAGTATAGGTAAGTGTGTCTCCTGAAATTATTGTTCCGGTATATGTTTCAGTAATATTTGTTCCCTGGTTTAAACTATAAACGATATTGAAATTTGATTGAGAGCTTGTTCCATTATTCACAATATTGACTTTAACTTGCTCAGTTGAGCTAAGGGCACATAAATCTGAGCTACCTGCCCATCCAATTACAGCAAGGTCGTTTGCCGCCGGGCTGTATTCATATGCTCCAATATCAGGAGTTGTGGCATGGCGTGTATTATTATCTTGGTCAACTGTAATTCCGGAAATTACTGTTCCTTTGTTATTCATGGAGATTGACGAAGGATGAAGGTTAGTATTGCTGACGAAATTTGGGTTTGTGCTAATTCCATTTGTAGAAAGTCCTGTTCCTGCTTTCCATGCAGATAAACTGCTGTAATAATTACCAAGGTAAGCCAGGTTTTGGCTGGTTGAATATAGATTATTGTAATTCATATTCAAATATGATGCCTGAGCATTTGAATAAAAAGTGTATCCCCCAGTCTGATTAAAAAATATATTATTCTTAATGTGAGTGTTATTATATCCATCTTTATAAAATGAATATGAATTGTAGCCATTACCATAGATATTAATGCTGTTAAATGTATAAAGAGTATTAACAGTATTATAATCATAAATCCCATAGCAAGGTGTCGAAGATTGATAATTTATAGAAATGGTGTTATTGGAAACAATAGCAGAATCTATTATTGTTCCTGAAAAGTTATGCATGTTAAGAGATATTCCTGCTTCACATCCGGTATTATATACATTGATGGTATTGGCGTTTATTCTTGTTCCATTTAATCCGTTATATGAGTATATTCCTAGGTAGTAGTTGTTTGATTTTGATGTCGATATATTGTTGTTATTTATTATTGCTGCATTTTGGGCTTTACAAAAAATTCCTGCTGTAAATTGATTATTTAACTGGTTGTAAGAAAAAACATTTCCACTATCAGGAGAATATGAATTTAAGCCTTGAATATATATTCCATAAGATCCATCATTGATAATGTTATTTGTAATATTTATATTATGGTGAGTCCCATTCGTTATGTTAATAACAGAAGAATAATCTGAAGAATGATAAACGTCTGCACCAAGAATAACACAATTATTAATATCAATATTATTACATCCGCCTGCAATTTGTATTATTGGATTATCATCATATTGACTGCATTTAAAGCTTAATCTTTTTAGTTTTATAAATGAACTATAGATATTCCATGGCGCTCCCTGATTTCCTTGAATTATTACTGCTGTGCTATCACCACTTTGCGATTGGAAGGTAATAGTATTTGTAGAAGAAGCTCCGGGAATATAACCAATACTAATATTTTCATTATATGTGCCATTTGCAATATTAAAAACAACCGAACCACTTATCCCACAATTCATTAATGCAGTAGTAGCATCATTAATAGAATTAAAGTCGCCACCACCCATATTATTAATTGTGTATGAACCACTTAATATATTGCAAATTGAAAGTTGCATGCCAATTGTATCATTATATCTAAATGAGTCGGAGGGATGGCTAACAACTGCACCGCCATAATAAATTCCGTTAACAGACATATTTGCGGTGTTTGTAAATGTATAATTAACAGTATCACCCGGATAAACAGTACCGGTGTAAGTTTCGGTTACAATTGTTACTCCTTCATCTACAGAATATAATAGATTGAAACCACTTGCATTTGCTGTTCCATTATTCTTAAATTTTACACTAATTGGCATATTTGCATTTGGAGATGTTCCATTAACAGGGCTAGTCCATTCAAGCATAGCTAAATCTATTGCATAAGGGGCTGATGTATGTATTTTAATATTTGGTCTATAATAACTTATAGAACCATCGAAATAAGGAAAGTTGCCGTCAGTGCTATTAGTTTTTAAGCGCTGGTAGGAAGGGTGTCCATAAAATTCTGGTCGGTCATTAGTCCAGCTTCCATCATGATTTTCCCATAGGATAAGTAAATGACCGGAGCCCGAATATTGATATGGAGTTTGAAGATAGATTGTATTCCAACCACTATTCCACGTAAAACTTCCATCAAACACTTTGACTGCACCAATGTCATTAGGGTTGATATAATCAGCAGAGTAGAACATTGAGTCAGGTATTTCTTTAATATAAATTTTCTGACCAAACATCTGATAATTGCTAATAGTATTCGACACCTGAAATTCCAGAGCATTAATCTTTGCCGCTCCAGACAGCTCTGAATTAAGATAAATCTGTGCTGACCAGCTATAGTCATAATATCCATAAACTGGTGCATCATAAATTACATTATTTCCGTTTCCAATTGTAATTTGAGAAAAGGAAAAACTTGAAAAAAGCATAATTCCAATTATTAAAATGGAATGCTTTAAAAATCGATAGTTTGTAGTTAATAATGTTTTCATGTTTTTTTATATAGAGTTAAAAATCAACAATTATTTCTGTGAAAAAAATCACAAAAAATAATAACAAATATATTCAAAATTAACATTCGAAGACAAGTATTATTTGTTAAATAAAAACATTTTTATTTTAGTTATATAATAGAAAAAAACCTGCGGTGAAAACCGCAGATTAGATGTTATGGAGAATTGTTTCAGGGTAGCATTGAATTGACTTTTCTCCTTTTCTCCCAATCACCCGTCAACCTCGAT